>CAIXTG010000204.1 GCA_903922325.1 uncultured Actinomycetes bacterium | reverse complement strand
CCCTACACGACGTCTTCCGATCTTGCTGGTCTGGGTCAAGATGAGATTGATCAGTTAGCGGCCCTGATCAAGCAATTAAAGCGCCAATGCGCAATTTTGATTGTGGAGCACCATGTTGATTTTGTTAGTGAAATTTCTGACCAAGTTTATGTTCTTAACTTTGGCAAAGTAATTGCTAGCGGTGATTTCAATACTGTAAAACGAGATCCTGCGGTAGTTGCTGCATACCTCGGCACGAATGTTGATGGGCAAGAAATCGGCGGATCTCATGCTTAAGATTGAAAACTTGGTTACCGAATACGGAGCAGTTCGCGCTCTTGATGGTATTTCATTCACTGCCGCCGAAGGAAAAATAACTACTGTTATTGGAGCTAATGGTGCTGGCAAGAGCACCCTGCTACGCACAATTTCTGGGCTAGAGCGCGCCAAGAGCGGTCAGGTAACTTGGGCAGATAAATCATTAATTGGTAAAGCGCCCGAATCAATTGTGCGATCAGGTATCGCCCATGTGCCTGAAGGTCATGCAGTTATTTCCCAATTAACGGTTGCTGAAAATATTGAAATGGGCGCTCTCTTTCGTCGTCGCAAAAATCGCAGCGATGTGAAGTTAGCAATTGAAGAGGCATACGCTCTATTTCCACGTTTAGCTGAGCGCAATAAGCAGTTGGCTGGCACGCTTTCAGGCGGTGAGCGCCAAATGTTGGCAATTAGTCGCGCTTTAGTATCGCGCCCAAAGTTACTTCTGCTCGATGAACCATCACTTGGCCTCGCGCCTCTAGTGGTTGAACAGATTATTCAAACAGTTAACGATTTATGTCGCAAAAGTGGGTTAACCGTTTTGCTAGTTGAACAAAATGCCAACACTGCACTTGCTGTTGCTGATTATGGAGTTCTGCTTTCCCTTGGAAAAGTTGTGGCAAATTTGCCAGCCGCCGAACTTAAAGCAGATGCATCTTTGCGCGCTGCTTACTTGGGATATTAGGAGGTAGCGCCATGGATCAATTCTTATCAGCAGTCTTTGCGGGCACTTCTCGTGGCGCGATCTATGCACTTGTTGCTCTTGGTTTGGTACTCGTTTGGCGCGGTGCCGGCGTAATTAATTTTGCCCAAATGGGTCAAGCCATGTTTAGTACTTATGTTGCATCAACCATGATTATGAATGAGTATTCCTACTGGATTGCTTTTTTCGTCGCGCTAATTGTTGGCACCATACTTGGCGCAGTCGTTGATCTACTGGTCATGCGTCCGTTATCTGGCAAACGAAGTTCAGCTATGTTGGCTAGCCCGGCAATGCGCGGCACAATTCCAGTAATTGCATCCCTTGGCATCGTAGGAATTTTACAAGCAGCGGCCGGCATGATTTGGGCGGCCGAAGAGCGCGGTTTCCCAACTCCAGTTAATTCATTAGGTTTAACTCTTGGTGGAAATGTGATGCCATTTACCGCCTTTGATTTATTCGTAATTGGCATTGTTATGGTTGTTTTACTTATTACAACTATTTTCTTTCAGAAAACCGGCATGGGATTGGCAATGCGTGCTAGTGCACTTAACCCAGAAGTGGCGCGTT
>CAIXTG010000203.1 GCA_903922325.1 uncultured Actinomycetes bacterium | reverse complement strand
GTGCGAGCTTTGGCAGCAACTGATTCGATGGCAGCCATCGAGGCGTGCTCGGTGCGTGCAAATGAAACTAGATTTCCGCTGGCATCAGCAATTGCAACTGTCATCTCTAGGCTAAGTTCTTTGGCATAGTTAATTCCGGCTAAAACTACTTGTTGTGAAATCTCTGGTTTATGAATGTACGCACTCATCGCGCTCCCCTTACTCCGTAATAGATTCCGGCAGATTCCAGTAACCTTTTTTGAACTTCACGGGAATGGCTCATGATTTCATTTGGTTTCATACTTTGATGTTGGTAATCAAACAAGTGCCACTTGCCATCCATTGCCACATGCTTAACGCATTTAGCTTTAGCTGCCATGACTACTTGTGAAATCAAACCAGCCGGCGGTTGCAGCTCAGGGGCATTTCCATCAATTACAAGTAAGTCGGCTTTTTTGCCAACTTCTAGCGAACCAATTTGATCAAATAGTTTCAAGGCTTTAGCACCATCGCGGGTGGCCATCTCTAAAGCACGAAGTGGCGTAAAAGATTCCTGATCGCGATTAAGGCTGCGTTGTGTTAAGACTGTAGTTTTCATGGTTTCGAAGAAATCATGCGAACCGTTAGGGTGATCTAGACCGAGACCAACTGGAATTCCTTTTTCTGAGTACCTGCGTAGATCTGGAATAGCTAAACCCATATGCATATTACTCACTGCGCAATAAGCAGCAGATGCCCCACTCTTGGCCGCTAATTCGACTTCGGCATCATCAAAGTGAACCGGGTGTGCCAGTAAAGATTTTTCATCAAGCACACCTAGTTTCTCTAAGTGAACTAGCGCAGGGTAGCCATATTCTTTGCGTGCCCACTGATCGAATTCTTCAGAATAAGTAAGGTGCATCGCCATTAACTGGTTGCGCTCTTTATGTAGGGCTTGAACTAATTCATCGGTAACGCGAGGCAACGAAAGCGGTTCAGGCTCGATGGTTACTCGCTCATTTTGATAGGTACTGCGCAAACGAGCGAGCTCGGCCACAGACTCAGAAACCGTTAATTGGTAATCACTTGGCACTAGCTCGGTCTTGTTAACAAAGGCCGCACAGAAGATAACGCGCAGTCCTGATTTAACTGCGGCTGTGATTGAGCCATCAAGCTTTGATAGCCCTTTCCAAGTTGATTGTGAATCTGTTGTTGTAGTGATGCCGCTCTCTAGTAGTTGCAAGTAGCCAAGGGAAGCGCCCGCTTCGCACTCTTCGCGGTCTAAGCCAACTGACATCGTTAGCCAAGCGCCATCTCGAACAGTGCCAACTGCCATTTTGTGTTTTGGTTCAGCACCTTGAATCAGTGAGCTAGCCAAATGGTGATGAGTATTTACAAAAGAGGGCAGCAAAATGTCATCTGCGAAATCATGAACAGTTTCACCATCAGCTGCAGTTGGGCGACCAGCGCCAACTTCGGTGATTAAATTATTAGCAACTCGTAAATAACCAGGTGAAAAAATCTCGCCGGCATCATTCATGGTGATAACAGCTGCGGCATAAATCAACTGCGCATTGCTGCTACCCATGGTGGCTACTACTTTTTATCGCTGGCGCTGCGCTTAGCAATGGCAGCATCCCATTGCTCGCGAAGTGGGTGCTCTGAAGGACCAACTTCAGTGATGATGCGCATTAGTCGATCCATAAACTCATCACGAGTTTTATCTAGAACGGCTTTTTCGGAATCGGTTGGTCTAAATGAATCAATCTCGCCAGCTTTTAAATCGCCGTTGCGTACTAGTTGCATCTCAAGGGCTCTGATGCGAGTGTTGGCAACATGTAGATCCATGCCCAGTTCAAGAACTAAATCGAATAACTTTGAGACTTGTGGGTTTCCGAAGAAATCGAATTCTTGAGTCATTACGCCGCCTTCGTTGCTTGTAGTACGCACCATGGGAAATGCCAATCAGTACGCTCGGGCCAACCTTGTGGGCTTAAACCATCTGCACGTTCATCGAAGGCAACCCACTTGGCATCTTTTAGGCCTAAACGTTCGCACTCTTTAATGAGATCGGTTGCGAATAAGGCACGGAAATAAGGCTCATTGTTGCGCTCAGCATGTTCATAAACAGTGGCATCGCGGGCAGGGTCACCTGTTGGTTGGAACTCTAAGAATCTGATTACTCCACCTGGCTTTAACAAGCGAGCAGCTTCTTCAATTGCTTCGACAATTGCACTCTGTGGCATCTCATGAAGAATCATGGTGCCAGTTACTAGATCAACAGATGCATCTGGCAAACCAACATGGCGACCATCTTCTTGGCGGAAATGAATTGGCAATCCTTCAGCTTCAGCTTCGGCATGAGCTAACTTCAAACCAGGAGCCGCTAAATCAACGCCAATAATTTCAGCACCCGGATAACGAGAAACTAGCGGTCGAGTGCTCTTTCCGAAACCACATGCAATATCAACAACGCGGGCATCGGCTGGCAAATCAGGTAGCGCGGTATTGGCAAATAACTTGTGGAACTTATAGCCATCGTTATCGCGCAACATAACTATGCGTGCTCCGAATTGATAAACATAACCTGATAAATCATTGGAATAGAAACTGCCAGGTTGCATATGAATATCGGTATCGGTATACCACTTTGGCAATTGCAGATCTGGGTCTAGTTTTAACGAACCTTTGCCGACTGCAGCTACTGAATTAATCTGTTCAAGTAGCTCATCGCTGCAACGGAAAACTACATCGCTACCTAGGCGCCACATCATTTTCTGGCCAATACGTTCTAAATGGCTAAACCAGGAATAGAGCGACATTGCCTTCATCGCGATTTCACCTTCTTGAGGTGAACTGATTTTTGTGCCAGAGTTTTTGAACTCATTGATAAATGCTGGATAAACAGTTGCTGCCCATTGCTTACGTAGTGAAAGAATGAAATCGGCGCTAGAACGCTCATCCAGAGTTAACATCTCTTCTATATCGCGCATTTTTCCTCTTCTCTCTTTATCTAAAAATTAGTAAGCCTGGCAAACGCAACCATCAAAGACTGGCAACGAAGCTAGTTCGGCCGGCAATATCGGGTCGTGTTTAGGTTTCCAATTAAACTCGCGTGAATCTGGTTCGTAAATAGTGCTTAAAGGGCCACCAACTGTGCGGAAAAGATAGAGATTTCCAGTCATTGAGCCAAATGGACCATGTGGTTCTTCAGGTGGTCGCCAGAAATAAGCACCTGGGGTCATTACGCCAAGGTGTCCAACTAATTCTCCTGAAAGTAAGTAAGCCTCTTCAACAACTGGGTGTTTCTCAGAACGCATTCCATAGCGAAGCGGCATCGTGCCAAGTACCCAAGTTTCATCTTGAGTTACCGGGTCACGGCGCATCCATTTGCGGCCAGCACCAGGTGGGAAATCAGGATTAAAGTTTCCGCCCCACTCCCCGGCTAATGAATCAATATGTTTAATTACTCGTTCTGCTTCTAACTCTGGGCTATTAGCTGTTGCAGCTGTAGCAACTGGTGCAACGTTGAAAAATGTTAGAACGATTGCACCTTTACTTGAAATTTCAGCAGTGTGATATCCCTTTGGGAAATGTCCGTAGTTATAGCGACCATACTTTTGACCATCAATAGTTATTTCGCCATCAATGACAAAGAACTCTTCATCTGCATTCAGGATGTGGCTATCTGAGTAGCTATAACCATCGGGATACTTAAGTAGTAGTGAGCACCCACCACTTTCGGCATCTAAACTTAATTCGCGAACTAAAACGCCAGGGCGAACTTTTGTTACATACTCTTTTTCGACCCACGGCAGTTGTTGAGACTGGATGAACTCAATAAAGGGACGTCCCATTTGCGGCTCCTAGTTCTTCAATTATTTCGATGAAGTAAAACTGATATGTGGTTGCAATTCACCTGGATAGAAACAGGCAACTTTGCGACCATTTGGCATAGTTTGTAGTTCAGGCGTATTGGTACTGCACTCTGGACGCGCGATTGGACAACGTGGATGAAATGAACAACCAGTTGGGCGCGCAATTGGTGAAGGTGGTGCGCCATTTAGCACAATGCGATCACGACGAGATGCTTCATCTAGCGCTGGCACTGCTGAAAGAAGAGCTGCGGTATATGGATGTTGTGGGTTTGCCACAACGTCATCGCAAGCGCCTTCTTCGACAACTTTGCCTAAGTACATAACAACTACCCGGGTAGCTAAGTGATAAACCAGGCGTAGATCATGCGAAACTAAGATGTAAGAGATATTTCGCTCTTCTTGAATGCTTTGCAGCAGATTAACTATCTGGGCTTGGGTCGAAACATCAAGGGCTGATACTGGTTCATCGGCAACTAAAACTTTTGGATCAAGCGCAAGAGCGCGTGCAATTGCAATACGTTGACGTTGCCCACCTGAGAACTGGCTCGCTCTGCGATTTAAGAAATCAGGGCTTAAGCCGACCGCCTTTAATGATTCGCCAGCTTTTTCATCGCGCTCATTTGCACTTAACTTAAAGTGAGCGCGCAGTGGTTCAGCAATTACTTGCGAAACTGTCATACGTGGATCCAGGCTTGAATATGGATCCTGGAAAACCATCTGCACTTTCTTGCGGAAATCCTTTAGCGCTTTTTCAGATAAGTGGGTAATGTCTTCGTCTTCAAAGAATAAGTTTCCAGAAGTTGGTGCATAAGCTCGCATTAACGAAAGTGCCAGCGTTGTCTTGCCTGAACCAGACTCGCCTACGATTGCCACGGTTTCGCCAGCATTTACATAAAATGAAACGGTATCAACTGCGCGAAGCGAGCCTGATGGCACTTTGAAAGTTACCGACAGATCAACGGCGTTAATTAGTTTCTTATCAGGGCTCACTTGACCGCTCCTGTCACTGGATGAAAACAGGCGATGTTATTAATGAACTCTGGTTCGGAAGCGGTGCATTGCGCATCGGCATAAGAACAACGAGATGCGAAACGGCAACCTGGCACTACTTCGGAAATAGTTGGCGGTGCACCAGGAATCGGATTAAGCGCTGGTCGTGCCTGATCAAATTTAGGAATCGCAGATAGCAAACCACGGGTGTACGGATGCTTTGGATTACTTAAGATCTCAGCAACTGGGCCTTGTTCAACAATGTTGCCGGCATACATAACCACAATGCGATTACATACATCTGCGGCCACAGCTAGATCGTGGGTGATTAGCATTAGCGCCGCATCGCCCATTCCACTACGTAAAAGATCAAGAATCTGGGCTTGAATCGTGGCATCTAGCGCTGTTGTAGGTTCATCAGCTACTACCAATTGCGGCTTATTGATAAGTGCAAGTGCGATCATTACGCGCTGTCTTAGTCCGCCAGATAGTTGATGTGGATATGACTTCATGCGCTCTTTTGGGGCTGGAATTCCAACTGCAGTTAATACTGCAAGAACTCTGGCTTCAGCTTCTTTTTTACTAATTGAGTTGTGGCGTCTGACCGACTCAGATAACTGGCTAGAAATTGTGCGCACCGGGTTAAGTGAAGTAAGTGGTTCTTGGAAAACCATTGAGATGTAGTTTCCGCGCAACTTGCGAGCTACTGCATCTGCAGCGGTGACCATGTTTACATCACCAATTAATATTTCACCTTCAACTTTTGCAGCAGTTGGCTGAATGCCCAACATGCTCAAGCCCATCATGGTTTTGCCAGAGCCTGACTCGCCCACGATTGCTACGCGATCGCCCGGATTAATGGTTAAGTTAATTCCACGAACAACAGCCGAATAACCAGCTGGCGTAGGAAAACTTACGACTAAATTCTTAATTTCAATTGCGTTGGTCGCGGTATTAATCATTGAGATACCCGCGTACTTCTTGAATGCTCTCGGGCATTTAAGCCTTCACCCAAAAGATTGGCCGTAAATATCGTCACGATGATTGCAGTTACTGGACCAAACATCATCCAGGGTGCGCTTTCCATATAGAGGCGCGACTCATTGAGCATATTTCCCCACGTTGGCGTGCCAAGTGGTGCACCTAAGCCAAGGAAAGATAGCCCGCTTTCGGCAATTAGTAACTCGGCGAAAGTGAAAGCTGCAACTACCTGAATAGTTGGTCGAAGCGCTGGCAAAATATGAGTGAAGATCGAGCGAATGCTGCCGATTCCAAAGAGTCGAGCCGCGGTTACATACTCGCGTTCGCGCAAAGTTAGGGTTTCAGCATAAACAATTCGAGCAATGGTAGGCCAGCAAACTAAGCCTAAAGTAAGGGCTAGCGGCCAGAAACCACGCCCCACGACAGTCACAATAGTTACCGCGATAATCAAATAAGGAAATGAAATTCCAATATCAATCACTCGGCTCAAGACGATGCGAAGTCGCTTGCGATTCCACGCAGCGCTAACACCAAGTGTGATTCCGATTAGACAACCAAGCAAAGTTCCAACGGTGCCAATACCTAGTGACCATCTAAAGCCAGCGATTACGCGTGAATAAACATCTTGGCCAAGTGCATCAGTTCCTAGCAATGCACCATCAAGACTTGGTGATTGTAAACGCAAGGTGAGATCAGAAGCAGCAGGATCTACGGTGTAGAAGAAAGGTTGGAAAATAGCAATGATGAATAGTGCTGCCAAAATAGAAGCACTAATTCTTAAAGTTGCTAAAGACTTATTCTTGCTCTTAAACATTTTCCGTCGTGTAATCGGAGTGACTAAATCTTTTGAATCTTGGCTCATAACTGACTTCTGCGCAATCTCGGGTCAGCTAATCTAAAAACTTGGTCCATAATTAAATTAACTATAAAAACTAAATACGCGACAACGAAAACCGTTGCTTGAATTGTTGGAAAATCCAAATTTGTAATTGACTGCACCAGAATTAATCCCAGGCCTGGCCAAGCGAAAATGTATTCCGTAATAAGTGCTCCAGAAAGCAAGAAAGCGAATTGCGCACCAAGTAATGATGTGGTTGAGAGCAAAGCATTAGGTAGCGAATGCTTGATCAATAAGACATTCGGTGCGGCGCCGTTAGCTTTAGCAGTTCGGTAATAATCTTGCCGAGTCGTATCTTCAACACTTGCCGCGACCACGCGAATTAAGTTCGGAGCAAGAGCGAATGAAAGTGTGGCTGTGGGTAGAACCCAAGCCCAAGTGCCAGTGCCAGCAATCGAAGGCAACCAACCAAGCCAAACCGAGAAGATCTGGATAAGCAGAAGGCCGATTACATATGCCGGCGTGCCCTGAGCAACGCTGACAATTGTGCTTAATACCTTGCGGCGACGTTGGGTTGGCTTAGCACCAAGCCAAACACCAGCTGGAATAGCGATTATTGAGTTAAAGAAAACCGCCAAGAAAGTTAAGTGCAGAGTTGAAGGTAGATATTGGAGAACGAAACCAAGTGCTGGTTGTGAATTGACTAGAGATCTACCGAAATCTAAACGCGCGATATCCCAAATAAACATTAGGTATTGCTGCAGAAGTGACTTATCAAATCCATAATCGGCTCTAATGGCATCGATCGTTTCTGGACTTGCACCTTCGCCAGCTAACAAAATGGCTGGGTCACCAGATAAGCGAAGCAATAAAAATAGGGTGGTCGAAATGGTCCCCAGCAAAACTATTAACTGAAGTAGTCGAGAACCGACTGCTTTCAACCTTACCTTCAAAATTTATGCCTTTCAGTTATGTGAACCGGGCTTCCTAAGGAAAGCCCGGTTCACATTCTAAACTGTAAAGAAGTTGGCGATTTGGAAACCGCCCAGCAATATCTATCTTACGTAGATATTTTCGTATGCGATTAAACGGTTAGCAGCTGAGAATCCCTTTACGCCCTTACCGACTGCGTAAAGATCAATCTGCTCAACGATATACAACGCTGGAGCACTTGCAGTTACCTTCACTGCAATTTCCTTCAGAATTGCAAGGCGCTTTGCCGCATTAAGTTCAGTATTTGACTTCTTAACAAGGGCATCTTCTTCAGCGTTGCAGTAGAACGCGCCTACTGGCTTACATACGAAGATTGCATATGGACGTGAGGCATCTCCACGTGGAGCAGAGTTCCATGAAAGTCCAAATGCTTCACCCTTCCAGCTGTTTGCGTTGTACTGAGGTAACCACTGAGCGAAAGTAATAGTGGTGTAGTTCAAGGTAACGCCAACTTTGGCAAGGTCTGACTTAACTGATTGATAGATCAAGTTATCTGATGGGAATGAACCAACAGTGATATCAGCGTTAATTGTTAGGCCCTTTTCGTAGCCAGCTGCAGCAAGAAGTTCTTTAGCCTTTGCAGGGTCATATGGATAGCCCTGAACAGCCTTGTTATAACCCAATACAGAAGGGGTTACACCTTGTGTGGCTGCCTTGCCTTTACCAGCAAGCAGACCGTTAGCAATTGCTTCCTTATCTACCGCGTAGTTAAGTGCTTGGCGAACGCGAACGTCTTTAACTGCTCCGCCACCTACAACGTTGTATGCCAATGACATAACTTGTGGTGCTGGAATTGAAATCACTGTTGCTTTTGACTTCTTAGCAGCTGCAATTTGATCTGGGTTAATACCGGCGACCATATTTACTTGACCTGATTGAAGTGCCTGTAAACGTGAAGCAGCATCAGCTAGCGGAATAATTACTAGCTTGTCTGCCTTTGGCTCACGCCATGAACCAGTGAACGCGCTCATTTCAATTCGGGTAGTTGTAATTGAATCTACCTTGTAAGGACCGGTACCAATTGGTGCTTTAGCGAATACATCTTGTCCAGCAGCCTTCCAAGCTTTTGGAGCAACTATGTATAGAGCTGCGAGCTTGGCAGGCAAGATTGCATCTGGAGTCTTAGTCGTGATGTCCACAACAAACTCGCTAACTTTCTTTGCGCCAGTTAGCTCTGGAAGTTCAGTTGAGCCGATGGTTGTTTTGCGACCATCTGCGCTAACTAAGAAATCAATAGTGTCATTCACTGCATCAGCATTAAATGCTTCGCCATTAGAAAACTTAACGTCTTCGCGCAAAGTGAAACGCCATGTTGTGCTGTTTATAGTCTTCCAATATGTAGCAAGACGAGCACGAACAATTCCCTTATCGTCTACACGAGTAAGCGCATCGAAGATGGCTGCGTAGGTGTGAATACCAGGAGTTCCTGGACCTTCTTTAAATGGGTTTCCCTGACTTGGTGGAAGCCCAGGTACCGCAATTGTGATTGTGCTCGTTGCGGCACTAACTGGTGCCTGGCTGACTCCAATCATCAATGCCGAAAGGGCAATTGATAATGTGGCGCTCAGAATTTTCTTGTGACGCATTTGCTCTCCTTAGGTCATACCTACGTACGGTTGCGTGTACTTTGCTATAACACGCTCAGAAAGTCAACGAAATTCCAGTCTGCAGAACAGCGAAAACGACTCTATTGCATCAATTAATATAACGATTTGAAACAAATAAACAGAACCATTATCTGTCACTAGTTATAGAGTTAAAGCGTGAAAATTGGCCCAATCGATACCGTAACAATTTTGACTCATGATCTGTCGAAATCAGCGGCTATGTATATCTCAGCATTTGGATGGCAGGTCAAGAGCCCTGAATATTTACTGAGTGCTGATGATGCCAGCCGATGGCAAGCTACAAATCTCATTGGTGCCCGAGTTCTTGAGGTTTGCGGCATAAATGGTGGCGTGAGGTTTATTGAATCTAAAGTTTATGAAAATCCCATGCCGCTTAGAACATTTGGTTGGAGTGCTCTAGAGATTTGTGTCGATGATGTTCACAAGTATGTGGCTCAGGCAGTTGAGGCCGGCTTTGCAGTTCTTAATGAAGCAGTGCCATTATCTGGAACAGCCAAACCATTGCCTTTGATTGCAGCACAACTAGCTGGAATAAATGGTGAAGTTGTTTACATAACCCAGATTTTGAGTGAAGTTCCTAATTTTGAACTACCCGATGTGTCAAAAGAGTCGGGCAGCATCTTCATCTGCGTGCTTGGTGCATCAGATTTAGAAAAATCTCGCGAAGTTCTAGAATCAAATTTCGAAGTGCGCCGGGCTAGTGATCGTGAAGTAGCAATCAGGGTAATCAATAGAGTTTATGAGAAACCGCTAGATACGTTGCATAGATTGAGTTCGGTACAATTAGCTGGCCGAAATGCCATTGAGATTGATCAGCTACCGATCGAGGGTAGGCAACGAAAAAAACTTTTCGGCAACCTACCGCCTGGAATAAGTGTTGTGACTGTGCGAGGCGAAGTCTCTGAGGTAACGATAATTACACTTCCAGATAATGCGTTGTTAGAAGTTATGCCTTATTAATTCAATGTGTGTAATGCGTTGACTTGTACTTTGCATAAGCCAAAAAGCCTTCCAGGCCCAGTTCAGTTCCGATTCCACTATTTTTGCGCCCACCAAATGGTGCTGAAGTATTAAACCCGAAGCAGTTAATACCGATTGAACCGGTATCAATTTGATCAGCCACTTCACGGGCCTGAACTTCATCATTTGACCAGACTGAACCAGCTAAACCAAACTCAGAATCATTTGCGATCTCGATCGCAGCTTGATCATTTTCGGCTTTAATAACTGAAATTACCGGGCCAAAGATCTCTTCCCGGCTAATACGCATTTGATTTGTTGCTTCAGCAAATATTGTCGGGTTTAAATACCAGCCTTTATTTAGGTGTTCTGGTCGATTTCCACCAAAGGCAACTCGCGCACCTTCTGAAATTCCAGAGGCAATATAACTTTCAACTTTATCTCTATGCGCCTGACTAATTAATGGGCCGTTATGAGTTGTATCGTCAAAAGGATCACCCACATTGATTGTGGCAGCTGATTCGC
Organism: uncultured Actinomycetes bacterium; assembly: GCA_903922325.1. Taxonomy (GTDB): domain Bacteria; phylum Actinomycetota; class Actinomycetes; order Nanopelagicales; family Nanopelagicaceae; genus Planktophila. The sequence continues at coordinate 8,672 of CAIXTG010000203.1, read as the reverse complement.
AGATGGAATCTAAAACTTCGCTATATCTATTCTTATTAACAATTACGCGCGAATGGATAAAACAATTCTGGCCAGTAAATGTGAAGCCTAAGTAAGGCAGATTCTTGGCAAATGTCGCTACATCTACATCTTCAAGCAACACCGCAGCTGACTTACCACCAAGTTCAAGAATGGTTGGCGTGAAAGATTCAGCACATGTTTTAGCAATTGCTTTTCCGGTTGCAGTGGAACCAGTGAAACCAACAATTCCAACTTCGCTATGAGCTACTAACGCCTCACCTGCTTCGCGAGAACCTGGTAATACATTTATAACACCAGCCGGGAAACCCGCTTCTATGGCAGCTTCGGCAAATACATAACCTTCAAGGGGTGATTGTGGGCTAGGTTTTAAAACTACGGTACCGCCAAGTGCCAAAGTCGGGCCAATTTTAAACATTCCCATTTCAAGAGTGCCGTTGTAAGGCACGATGACTGCAGTTACACCACGAGATTCCAATTTAACTGAAGAACTTTTGACGCTTCCGGGGTTTTGTAAAGCGGGTATCGGCCGCAATTGATCTAACTCAATTTGTTCCGCTAAATCTGCGTAATACCTAAGCAGCTCAGCAGGTCGACTGGGGCGTGAAACAGTTGGCTTATATGGCCGGCCGAGTTCGTGAGCGTACAAAATAGAAAGTTCTTGGTGTTTAGCTTCCAAAATATCGGCAAACTTACGCATAACTTTGGTGCGCTCGCTAACTGGCCAAGTGCTCCAGCTATTCTTTTTCGTAAAGGCGGCACTGGCAGCTCTTACGGCGAGATCAATATCAGCTGTATTCGCATCTGGTACTTGGCCAATTAGCTCTTCAGTACTCGGGCTAATGATTTCGATTATGTTCTTTGAATTAGGGGTGACCCATTCGCCACCAATAAAGAAGTTACTGCGGTGGTAAGAATCTAAGTAAAGATTCTTGATCTCTTCATTACTCATTACTTCGCCTTATAGTTCTTAGGAAGGCCCGGTGATTTAGAGATCCAAACACTTTTAGTCCAAGTATAAAGATTAGGAGCATCGGTGCCGCCTTCGCGACCATAACCTGAACTACCAACTCCCCCAAATGGCATCAGGTCAGACAGCACTCGATATGTATTGACCCAAATATTTCCAACCCGTAATTCGCTAGCAATTCGATGAGCTCTGCTGATGTCACTTGTCCACACACCAGCCGCTAAACCAAAATCACTATCGTGCGCTTTAGAAATTGCATCTGCTTCATCTTTAAAAGTTGAAATGCTTAGAACTGGCCCAAAGATTTCTTCCTGCACAGCGGGCGATGAATTTGGCAAATCAACAAAGGCAGTAGGTGGGACAAAGAAACCATTGGTTAGATCTGCGCCACTTGGCACCTTGGCAGAAGCGATTATTTTGCCGCCATCTTTTTTCGCGATTTCAATATAATTTAACGTTTTCATCGCTTGTGCTTTTGTAACTTGTGGCCCAACTTGAGTTCCTGATTCACGGGGGTCACCGACCACTAAGTTTTCAAAGCGGACCTTTAATTGTGCAATGAATTGCTCGGCAATGCTCGCCTCGATGAATAAACGTGACCCAGCAATGCACATTTGACCACAAGAGCCAGTAATGCCCTCAACCACGCCATCAAGGGCAGCTGCTAAATCAGCATCGGCAAAGACTAATTGTGCTGATTTGCCGCCTAATTCAAGGGCAGCTGGCGCGAAATGTGCAGCCGCTGCTGAACCTACTGCTGCACCGCTCTTATCTGAGCCAGTAAACACAACTAACTTGGTTCGCACATCTGCCACTAATTTCTTGCCAACTTCTGGCCCACCAGTTAATACCTGCACCACACCTTTTGGCACACCCGCTTCAACCAAGATTTCTTGCAGCTTTAGCGCTGTTAGCGGAGTCTCTGCTGCTGGTTTAAGAATTGAAACATTACCGAATGCAATTGCGGGCGCGATCTTTTTAGCGGCAAAGAAATACGGAACATTCCACGGAATGATTCCGACTACAACGCCATAAGGTTCGCGTTCGGTATAGGCATGAAATTCACCTGGTACTGGCACAACAGTTCCAACTAACTTGTCGGCATAACCACCGTAATATTCAAAACACTCAGCTGCTCTGATTGCTTCGCGCTTTGTGTCTGCTAAACGCTTACCGGTATTTAAAGTTTCTAGCGCAGCAATTTCGTCGGCGCGCTCGCGCATTAGCTGACCTGCTTTGGTCAAAATGCGACCACGTTCACTCGCAGACAGATTGCGCCAGGCAGCAAAACTTTGAGTAGCTAAATCAAGTGCTACATCAACTTCGGCTAATGAGAAATCTGGGACATCAGCAATTTCAGCACCTGTGATAGGTGTATATATCTTGCTCATGTTTCCTCCTACTTAACTTATTCAGAAATCATGCTAGCGCGGGCAATGACCTGCTTAACAACTTCTGGATTATTCGTATCGGCTAGTAACTCGGTTAACCGAGATTTTCTAGCTTCATAGTCGGGATTATCCACGGTTTTGTGATTTGTTGTGGTGGTTGGCTGCAGGAAATTGGTACAAAACTCTTTACGTTCCTTGGCATATTGCGAAATTGGGTCAGAACTATTCTGTGCAATTGCCGCTTCCAGAGCTTTAACTAATGCGGCCGCATCTTGAACGCCCGAATTTAGACCCATGCCGCCATTAGTTGTTGTCAGATGCGCAGCATCGCCAGCCAGAGCTACGCGATCTACGCTAAATTCACGCGCAATTCTCTGGTGTGAGCGATAGACCTCGTACTGCTTTAGCTCTAGATCGGCCAACGAAACACCAGGTAATCGGCTGAGCAATAGATCAATCGCAACAATAAAGTCTTGGGTTGGCTGAGATATTGAACCTCTATCGTCGCTAGAAATGTCTACGCCTTCTAGCGGAGTAGTCATTGCGATTCGCCAAATATCTGGTGTTCTTATCATTGATAAGCGGCCAGTTGGTCCGGACCAATAAGTCACTGGCGCTAATCCGGCAAAATGATCTTCAAACTTAAATGGCGTTGCAACCACTGTTGTTGGATAAGGGTATGTAAAACCATCTAGTTCAAGACCGAGTGCTTTTCGAACAGCGCTATGGCTGCCATCTGCGCCAACTAACCAGTCTGCACAAAAAATATGTGTGGCTCCGTTGTTAGTTACTTGAACCGAAACACCATCTGAATCTTGAGTCACTGATTCAATTAGCGTGTTGTACTTAATTTCGATCTTGGAATTACTCGACGCTGCAGTGCGCAGTAACTTAAGAACCTTGTACTGCTCAAACTGCAATCTAAATGGAAACTTGACCTGCCCATCTAGGCAGTCGTAGCCAAAATTTACAACTTCTTCAATCTCGAGATCGCGGTATTGCAAAACTTCTACTTTGATTGCGCCCGCGATAATTTCATCGGCCAGCCCAAGTTCGTCAAAAATTGCTAGCGTCGGCGGGTGAATCGTTGAGCCGCGCCACTGAGGAGGGACTTCAATTGAATTCTTCTCTAAAACTAAAACTGAAATTCCTTTTTGGGCTAGACCTAAAGCTGTTACCAAGCCAACGGGGCCAGCTCCGGCAATGATTACTTGTGGCTCGCTCATGTGTTGCTTTTCAGAATATGGTTATGCAGTTTATTCAACGCGGCGCTGCCACTATTTGGAATCTGATCTAACTGCTTCATCTCACTAAATAGATTCCAGATGCCAGCAATCTGGCTAGTAATAATTGGAATTTCTACTGAACTGATCATCTCTTCGATCGGTTCTAAGCTCGGAACCCCAGTTCCGGCTACTAAAACCACTTGGTTTGGGCGTTTTTCACCGCTTCGGCTTATGGCTTCTCGAAGCGTCTTGGCTATTTCAGATTTAGTTAAGTCATAGATATTGCCTGACTTATTTATCTCAACTAATTCAGATATTTTGTAGCCAGCAGCACTCCAGAATTCGGTTAGTTCTTCGGTGAGCCATGCCGGATAAGGCGAGATTAAAACTAATTCTTTGGCGTTTAACGATTTTAAAACTTTGGCTACCGAACCAGCTGCAGATACCACTGGTTTGCCTAATTGTTCGCTGGCCTCGTCTGTCCATTTCTTATCACCGCTAAGTCCGATTGGATAAGACGAGCCTGTGCAAGCAACTAAAACGCCATCTAAATCTAAACCTTTTAGCGTTTCGATGGCCTGCGGAAGATCAGAACGGTATTTAGTTAACCGTTGTCTCATATCTAGATCAGGATAATTTGGAAATCGCGCGACATATGGAAAATAACTACTTGGCGCTAATCGATGGATCTCTGGCTCAACTGCAGGATTAGCGCATGGAACTACTACGCCGATTTTTTGCTGCATGTTTAGCAATCTGAGTAGGAATTATTCAGTGACTACTGGGTATCGAGCTTTGCGCCGATATCCTTAAGCGAGCCAAAGATTCGTTCTACAAAGGCATCGCGTTCGGCATTATCAAATGCAAAAGAATCATCGCGAATAATTGAATCAGGGCTACTGATAACTCCATTTGCAACAGCAGCGCCCTCAACTTCAGCCAATCTGCGCTTTACTACCCAGAGTTCGGCAGCTAATTCAAAAATCACATGCAGAATGTGATCATTAATGTTATCGGGAGCAAACTTGCCTAGCGGCTCGCGCTGGCGATCACTCACTTAACACACTCCCAAGTTGATGTCTTGCCTTGAACTACATTCTTAACAGAACTAAATTCTTCATTCAAGAAGGAATCTAAATCTGAATGAACATAGTTATAGGCATAAGGCTCGTTATTGAAGCGGTGATCGAAGTAACGGTCGTAATCACTCCAGATATTTAGCGGTTTTGTCGCTTGCACCATGTCATTTATGACCAGAATTCCGCCCGGGCGAAGAACCCGCTTGGCTTCTTTCACTGCTGTACGGCCCTCAGGTAGCGGCATCTCATGAAGCAGAGTGCTCATATAAATAAGGTCAAAAGTGTTATCTGCAAAATCTAACTTTTCAGCTAGCTGCTGTGAGAAGTGAACTTCTGACTTAAGTCTAGTTGCTCGCATGTGTGCGTAGCGTACAAGTGGACCAGCAATTTCAATGCCATGAATTTCAGCATTTGGCCAACGTAATTTTGCGGCCACAGTGCCCGACCCAATCGCGCAAGCTACATCAAGGAATTTGTTCATCACTCCATCAGCTGGCATTGGCAGCATGGAAATTCTCTCAATTTTTGCTTCATCTTTATCGTTTGATCCACCATGGAAAACTTTTGTACCGTAGTGATAAACGTGTCCACTTAGCGGGTCAGCGTGATAACTGCCTGGTTGACGGTGGTAAGGAATAGCTGTGAAGTAATCTGGATAAACAAAGTTCGGATCCCAGCGAAGTGTTCCTGGGCCATCTTTTTCTGCATCAGTTAATTCTTGTTCCAGGGCTGCACGATTTTTGCTGTATGAATCTACAACTCCAGCCCAATTTTGACCTTGCGTGCTGTGCAGCATGCGATTGCGAATTCCGATTACTGGAATTGGGTCAGCAACTGCACGAGTTTCTTCAATTTTAGGATTTTCAGACTTAATCTTGCCGGCATCAATTTCAGATTTAAGCGCTCGAGCTGATGATGGATTCATTGAGCGCAGTGCAAACATACGCAGACCTTCGATGAAATCTAGATAGCTCTCATCATCATAAGATGACATAGCAGCCATGGTGCCAATAAATCCGCGACCAGTTGGACCACTCTTAGCTGCACTCTGGTTGGCCATCACATAACCTCTCATCTCGTATTCACTACAAAACAGGTGTTGACCCTAATTTGCAATTGGTACAAATTATCATCAGGCAACGGGGCGGGCAAGAGATAATTTAGACGCCTTTCCACCTAATGAAACTGTGTTTTATTTGAGAGGCCATTGCGGTTCCTTTTGTAAGGAAAACATCGGAAATCCACTAACTTTGCCTAATGCTAAGTAAATATCGTCAAGCATTTGCAGGTAACACTGCTTGGCGATTTTCGACGGCGGGATTTATTGCGCGACTTCCGGTATCAATGGTTGGTATTGGAATCTTGATGTATGTCGAAGCCGAACGCGGCAGTTACACAATCGCTGGTGCAGTTTCCGGATCCATCTCGATTGCAGCAGCTATCGGTGGTCCGCTTAGTTCGAGGCTAGTAGACAAACTCGGACAACACCGAGTTTTACCAATTCAAATTTTGCTCATAGTTTTTTGCTCGATGGCGTTAGTTTTATTGATTCCTTCTGATGTTCCATCCCCTTACCTATTCATTTTCTCAATTGGTAGCGGGTTGGCATACCCATCGATCGGCGCGCTAGTTAGATCTAGATGGACCGCACTTTTAGTTTCTGGCCCGATTTTGTTAACAGCTTTTTCAATCGAGAGCATGATCGATGAATTGATCTTTATAGTTGGACCAACCATTGCTGCTACTACTTCCGTGAAAATACACCCCGCTGCTCCTCAAATAATTGCGATGTTTTTACTGGCCGGCGGCGGGCTTTGGTTGGCTTCAATGCGCAATACCGAACCGCCAATAAATGCGCATCAAGGCAAACATGGCAAACCGGTTATTCTTCAAAATGGTCTTATCTACATGTGGGGCGTTCACATTGCCATCGGAATGTTCTTTGGCGCGGTAGAAACTTCAATCATTGCCTTTACCAAACTTGCTGGCCAGCCTATTTATGGCGGAATTGTGATGGCAATCTGGGCATTTGGTTCGTTACTTGGTGGTTTTGTTTATGGCGGATTGCACTTTAAATCACCACTTCATAAGCAATTGATCGTCGTAAGCCTGCTTTTATTTCCAGCAACTACTGCAATGGTTTTCATTGACACTATTCCAATGCTGGCAATACTTGCAATAGCTGCTGGAATCGGAATCTCACCACTTTTGATTGCAAGTGCTGGAATTACTCAGCAGCGCTCACCAGTTGGCCGAACCACCGAAGCGATCGCATCAATGTATGCAGGTATCAGCATTGGATTCGCTTTTGCTGCCGCTATGGCTGGTTGGCTGATTGATCATCGTGGAACTAATTATTCATTCGCACTTGGCGCCCTTGCTACTCTCTTTACTTTTGCAATTACCGTGATTGGGCGAAATAAATTCAGTACTGCGATTTAAAAGCCGCTAACTAAACCTGTCCAAGTTTTAGTAGTTGGCGCTCTGGTATCAGTTCCACTAAAGCTCCAGGTAATTGAGCAATTTCCGTTTGAAAGACCTTGCAGAATTGTCTTGTTCTTGATTCCACCAGTTAAGTCAGCAAGTTCATTTGAAACTACTTTACATACTGATGGTGTATTTGAAACAACAGTTAATAGGTGACCTAAACTCGTTAATCCCCAATTCAGCCTGCTTTCGACATGAAGAACTGTTTCAAAGAAGGTGTAGAGATTTGATTTAGTAAATGCTGATGCTCCGGTAATACCGATAACCATTGGGTACTGAACTGGATTTGCAGTAGGTGAGGTAATTGAAATTGCTGTCACGTTTACCCAACCGCTAGTTTTCTTCCACTCATCAGTTCCCCTGGCTTCAATTTGATATGTACCAGAGGGCCAATTACAAGGAATCACGTAGTCATTTCTAAATACACCATCAAGCTTCGTGCCCGAATTCCTGTAAGCAGTATTAGTTGCTCGCACGGTTCCCCAAGGATCTATAAATCGGTATTCAACGGTCGCTAAACCAGTGTCATCTCTTGCTGCAACATCTACACCAGCAAATGTCTTACAAACCTCGACAGTAGAAACAAGTGCACTACCCGAAACAATTACCGGATTTGCAGTATCGACAACTATCGGTGCTGTTCCAACAAAAGTTCCAATAGTTTTCCACTCTGAAATATTCACAGATGTGTCACGTGCTTGAGCCATAACGGTGTAAGTGCCAATTGGAGAGCCACAAGGAATCACCCAGTCATTTGACCAGTTTCCACTCAATCCACTTCCGTCCTTACGGAATGCACCAAATGTAGTAGCGATAGCTCCATTCGGATTCAAAATTCTAAACTGCATCGAGGCAGTATCAACATTGTCAGTAATTAAGGCACTTATCTGTGAAACAGTTTTGCAAACTTCAACCGAACCGGGCGAAACAAATCCACTGACAATAACTGGAGGTGCTGTATCAACGATAACTAGTGGCGTTGCATTAAAAGTACCAACCGCGCTCCAAGCTGAAGTGTTGCTAGCGCTGTCACGTGCTTGAGCAAAGACACTATAAGTACCGGTTGGAGAGCCACAAGGAACAATCCAGTCATTCGACCAGTTTCCACTCGAGCTAGTTCCACTTATTCGATATGCCTCATAAGTGCCCGCTATAACGCCACTCGGATAGAGAATTCTAAATTGAACTCCAGCAGTTCCAACATTGTCAGTGACTAAAACTTTTATAGTTGAAACAGTTTGACAAACCTGAACCGAACTTGGCGAAACAACTCCACTAGAAATTACTGGTGCTGCTGTATCCGGTGCGGGCGTTGGGGCTGGTGCAGGTTCCGGTGTTGGAGTCGGAGTTGGTGTTGGAGTTGGAGTTGGTGTCGGCGCTGGAACTACCGGATCTGGAACTACCGGAGTTGGTGTTGGAGTCGGAGTTGGTGTTGGTGTTGGTGTCGGAGTTGGTGTCGGAGTTGGTGTCGGAGTTGGTGTCGGAGTTGGTGTCGGAGTTG
>CAIXTG010000202.1 GCA_903922325.1 uncultured Actinomycetes bacterium | reverse complement strand
GGCCAAGTATTTGCGCAAACTACAAACCCTTCTGTTTCAACTGGAGATGGCGTTGCTTTAGCGTTACGCGCCGGTGCAAAAGTGGCCGATGTGGAATTTATCCAGTTCCATCCCACAGTTTTATGGCTGGGCGATAACACACAAGGGCAACAACCACTTATTAGTGAAGCTGTCCGCGGAGAAGGCGCATATTTGCTCGATGATTCAGGCGATCGATTTATGTTAGGCGAACATAAATTAGGTGAGCTTGCTCCGCGTGATGTGGTTGCAATCGCATCAATGCGTCGAATGAATAAGACCGGAGCACATCACGTTTGGTTAGATGTACGCCACTTATCAGGATTTGAAAGTCGCTTCCCAACTATTTACGCATCTTGCATTTCGCACGGGATTAATCCAAGTAAAGATTTAATCCCAGTAGCGCCAGCTTCTCATTATGCATCCGGCGGAGTTCGCGTTGATTTAAATGGCCACACCAGCGTTAAAGGACTTTATGCCTGCGGAGAGACCGCCTGTTCTGGTGTGCACGGCGCAAATCGTTTGGCTTCAAATTCACTTCTCGAAGGACTGGTATTTAGCGCGCGAATTGCTGCAGATATTGCTGCAAATTTAAAAGAGCACTCTGAACCTGTTGCAGATAATTCCAAATCAATTCTCTTAGACCCAGCCAACCGACGTGAATTACAACTTAGTATGAGTCGAGGAGCTGGAGTGTTGCGCTCTTCTGATTCGTTATTGCAAACCAGCGCAGATTTAACTCGCATTCAAGATCGCAAGAGCGCTAACCCCTGTGTTGAGGCGTGGGAGACGACAAACCTATTTCAACTTGCCGAAGCAATTTTAAAGGCGGCGCTAATTAGACAAGAGACTCGTGGCTCTCACTGGCGTGAAGATTTTCCGAATCCAGAAAGTAATTGGCGCAAAAGAATCGTTCAAGAATTAGACCGTAATGGAAATTGGACTACTAGTTATCAAGAAGTGGGTGGAAAGTGACCGATCAAGAGTTGATAAAAGCGGCACTTGCCGAAGATCTAGCCGGGGGAGTTGATATAACTTCACAGGCAACTATCGCTGCAGATGCAAACGCTGCTGCAGATTTTGTAGCCCGGATGGATGGTGTTATTGCGGGGATCAATATCGCCCACGCAGTTCTTGCCGAAGTTGGTTTGACCGATGTAACTCTTTGTAAGAAAGATGGAGATCACGTAAAAGCTGGCGAGGTATTAATGTCCGTGCACGGAAATACGCGAGCTATTTTATTGGCAGAGCGAACCGCGCTTAACTTTTTTGGACACTTAAGCGGAATTGCTACCTTAACCAGCAAATGGGTGGCGGAAGTTTCTGGAACAAAATGTCAGGTTCGAGATACACGAAAAACCACACCAGGTATGCGGGTTATTGAAAAATATGCAGTGCGTATGGGTGGCGGAACCAATCACCGCATGAACTTAAGTGATGCCGCATTGATTAAAGACAATCACATAGCCGCAGCCGGTGGAGTCAGCACTGCTTTTGCCCAAGTTCGGACAGCATTTCCAGAGGCTGAGATTGAGATTGAAGTGGACACTCTTGAGCAGTTAAGAGAAGTCTTGTCCCAAAAGCCTGATCTAGTACTTCTGGACAACATGTCCCCAGAACAATGTGCGCAGGCAGTTGCTTTAGTTAGCGGTGCATTTAAATTAGAAGCATCAGGTGGGATTTCAATTGCCAATGCGCGGGCGTATGCGCAATCTGGTGTTGATTACATTGCAATTGGGGCGCTGACACATTCAGCGCCAATCTTTGATATCGGTCTAGATCTGAGAGCGGAGTAGTTATGTTG
>CAIXTG010000201.1 GCA_903922325.1 uncultured Actinomycetes bacterium | reverse complement strand
TAAACACTAAACTAGAAGAAATATTGGCAAGAGCAATGAACCCCAAATAAAGCGCATAAGTGCTAGCAATCAGGACTTTATGGCTACCCAATTTGTGCACGATATGGCCAACAGTAAGTAAGGCAACAAAAGCACCAAGGTTTCCTAGGCTGATAATTGAGCCAAATTGGCCATTTGTTAGGCCTAATTGAGCTTTGAAATCTGGAAATCTGGGGATCCAGGACATGATGCCAAACCCGAATAGAAAGAAGAGTTTGGTTAAAGTCTTAAACTCTTCGTCAGGTGTTATTACTTGTTTATTCATCGACATCTTCTAGAAGAGCGCACTTGCAAGAGAAGAGCGAGCAACTTTGAGTCGTGGGTCGGCTGGGTCAACTAACTGAAAGAGCGCCAATAGGTGGTCTTTCGCAGCCGTGCGATCAGTACCGGCAAAGCGGCGAACACAATCAAGCAACCGGTTAAAGGCAGCATCGAGATCTCCGCTGATAACTTCTAGGTCTGCGCAATCTAATTGGGCCTTTACATTATCTGGTTCTGAAGCGGCTAGTGCGGTAACTAACTTAGCTTCGAGTTTTTCGGTACGAATAAGTAGTTCAGTTTGCGCTAAACCTAATTTAGCTAAGGAATCATTCGGCTTACGACTTAACAATTTCTGATATGCTGCTCGCGCAATTTCATACTGGCCGGATTCAAGAGCGGCTAGTGCTTCATCTTCCTCGGGTTCGATAGTTTCAACTGGCGCACTTCCAATACCTTGTTCGGCTGCAAGAGTTAAGACTTTATCAATTACCATTTTGATTTGATTTTCAGGATAACTCTGATCAAATAGCGGCACTGGTTGCTCATTAATAAGAGCAACTGCATATGGCACGTTTTTAGTTTGTAGTGCTTGAGCCACTTGCGGTTGAGTATCGGCATTAATGCTGCCAAGTGCCCACGCATCGTTAGCGCTGGTTTCTAATTTACTTAAAGTTTCAAGAGTGGTCATTGATTCTGGGCTGCGCGGAGACCAGACCAATAAAATAACTGGTTTAGTGCGAGAAAGTTCTACAGCTTTGACCGCAAAATTTTCGGCGGTGATTTCATAGTTTGAAGCAATTGCATTTGTGGCTTGGGCTGGCTTAGTAAGCGAACTCAAATCTACGGCTCGACCAAAATTAGGTGGCAAACTCATTGCTTTATCATTCCACTAACTCGATACCTGAATCACGACGGTAAGGCAGAACCTCAGAAATATAGGTTTTACAGGCTAAATCTAAGCCCACATCATGGCCTGCAGCTTCGCTTAAGTACCAACGGTGCTCAAGAACTTCATGGAATAGCTGAGCTGGTTCGACTCGACCCAAGTGTTCGGCTGGAACTGAATTAACAATTGGATTGAAAATTTCAGTTAACCATTTAAATGCCACTTCATTTACATTTGTTGAGAGATTGCTTTCGCGAGCTCGATAACGGTCGAAAGAAGCCAAGATTCGTTTTGCTTGCAACTCTTCGGTTTCTAGCCCCATTAATTCACGTAATCGATTGGTGTGATACCCCGCAGCTACTAACTTAGGCTGGAATTTCAAAACTTTATTATCACCATCGATAGCAATCGAAACTTCTTCAACTGCAAAACCTAAATCATGAAGTTGTCGCATCGCTCGTTCAACGGCGCGACGATCTGTTGGATCAAGTGATTGCGGATCACGTAGTGCAGCCCAAAGTCGTCGATAACGTTTCATTACGGCATCACTTGCGCGAACTGGATCCATGCCTGGATAGAGAACACCAGATAAAGCTAAGTCCTCTAGTTCGGCAGCCACATTAAAATGTGCAATATCTAAATCATGTTCACGTTGCCCATCGCTGAGAGTTTTTTGAAACTCACCAGTTTCGGCGTCGACTAAGTAGGCCGCAAAACCATCGGCATCGCGGCGGAATAAAGTATTTGAAAGCGAACAGTCTCCCCACCAAAATCCGAGTAGATGTAAACGCACCAACAAGAGTGCTAACGCATTTGCCATATTCACTATGTCATGTGATGAAAGAGCGCCTGAAAGCACAACACGGTATGGCAATGAATACGGCAAGAAGCGAGTAGCTAAAACACATGGCAACTCTTCGCCATTACTATCTTTGCGGCCTTCTACTACGGCAATTGGATCAACGCTAGGCGCTTGTAATCGGCGCAGTTCTCGCAAAGCGGCATATTCACGATTAGCGAACTCAGAAACCGTCTCTTTCACCGCATAAATCTCCGAATCAGGTTCATCATTTACTCGGATCAAGCGAACCACGTGGCGCGAGATACCGCGTTTTTCAGCGAGAGCTGGATCTTCCGGCCATTGCTCGAGCGGCTGATTCCACGGCAAACCCGAGATGGCAGCGATCTCTTCGCCAAAGCCAGTGATTCGTAGGGTCATGGGCTCATCTTAGGCAATTACACTTGAACACATGGCGATAAGTAAGCGAATTAAAAAAGTTGTTACGGGTGAACCCCAGGTTATTAACACCGATATGGGCGTTCTAGGTGACCCAATTAACAAATCACACCCATTTTATTTTGGATTCATTGCAACGATCGGTGCGCTCTCTGCATTTGTGTTGATGAGAGCACTCGCGAGCGCTTCGCAGATATTTGTCTTGATTTTGATTGCGCTCTTTTTGGCAACTGGATTAAACCCAGCAGTCGAGGCACTTCGCCGTCGTGGCTTATCGCGCACAAATGCTGTCACTGCAATATTTATCTCGGTGATTTTATTTGTAATTTTCTTCGCTTTGATCGTGGTGCCACCAGTTGTATCGCAAGGTTCTAACTTAATCAGTCAAGCACCATCACTGATTCAAGATTTAAAATCTAATTCTCTTTTCATGCGACTCAATGAGCAATATGGCTTGTTAGATACTTTGCAACGCGAAATTGCATCACGCACTTCAGATGGAAAACTTCTGCTCACCACATTTGGTGGCGTAGTTGGTGTTGGTAAATCAGTTTTATCTGGAACTTTTGCCGCGCTGACAATCTTAGTTTTAACGCTTTACTTCTTAACTTCCTTGCCGCAAATGGTCAAGCTTGGCTTGCGTCTCGCGCCAGCATCACGTCGCCCACGCGTTGGCGCTCTTACCGATGCAATTATTTCGCGAGTTGGTTCATTCGTTAGCAGCCAGGTAACAATTGCTTTCATGGCTGGAATCTTCACATTCCTACTCTCGCTTGCCCTCGGAATCCCTTCTCCGATCGCACTTGGAATGACCGTGCTTGTGTGCGGTTTAATTCCGCTAATCGGCCACTTTATTGGCTGCACCGTAGTTACTTTAGTTGCGTTAACACAATCGGTAACTATCGGGCTGGTTGCGTTCTTGGCTTATGTTCTCTACGTGCAAATTGAAAACTATGTGATAACACCGCGCATAATGAAGAAGACACTTTCAATACCTGGCGCGGTAACCATTATTTCAGCCCTAATTGGTTCGTCACTATTGGGCTTAGTAGGCGGTCTATTAGCCGTGCCAGTTGCTGCCGCCATTATCTTGATTTTGGATGAAGTAGTTTTTCCAAGAACAGATAACGCCTAATCAGCTAAATTTCTGTTGGTAGTGGCAATCTGCTTGGTGCGATGATCTGAGTGATTTCAGTTAGCACGCGATGAACTGCTGGTTCGCCCACCCATAAGTGCTTTGCGCCATCAACTGCAATCATCTGGTGATTTTTAATGACTGCAAAACGTTTTGCTGCCTCTGGTGGTTGCAGATAATCATCTAGCTCAGGAACAATTGTGATTACTGGGCGACCATCTTGATTCCAATATTCCAGATCACTTCGCTCTGATGTGCGCAATGGTGGACTCAATAAAATTAGCCCTTTATGTCGTGGATCTTTGGCGTGACGTAGCGCTAAATCTGTTCCGAAAGACCAGCCAACTACCCAGAGATTTTCTAACTTCAAAGTATCTAAACAATAAGTTAGAGCTGCCTCAACATCGAATTTCTCGGCAACGCCATTATCAAAGGTGCCAGTGCTGGTGCCATTGGCACTTGTAGTTCCACGAGTGTTAAAACGAACCACAGTTATGCCCGCCATATCTGGCAAACGATTTGCTGCTTTCTTATAAACATGGCTATCCATCATGCCGCCAGCAGTTGGCAATGGATGCAGACAAAGAATTGCGCCATTGGAGTTACCGATTGGGCTAGCAACCTCGCCCACCAGCGTTTGCCCATCGGCTGTAAGCAGCGTGAAAGGTGAGCGATTAGCCGGCAATACCGTGCTGGGGCGAATTGGTTCGGCCATTAGGCAAGTGTATCTTTGCCGCTATGGCCACATCACGTAAAAAGACCTTTGATTCAATCAATCCGGTATCCGGTGAAGTTTTAGCTACTTTTCCAGTAGATAGCAAAGACACCGTTTCACTTGTTGTTGAAACCGCCCATGAAGCGCTTTATCAATGGCAGCACCTGGGTTTTAAAGGTCGCAAAAAAGTCTTGCTCGATTGGAGCAAATACTTAATCAGCCATGTTGATGAGATTGCTGAATTAATCTCTGATGAAACTGGCAAGCCAATTAGTGATGCCAAGCTAGAAGCAGCTCTTGCGATAAATCACATTGGTTGGGCTGCACGCAATGCTGAATACGTTATGAGTCCAGAACATCGTTCACCCGGTGCGATCATGGCAAACATGTCAGCGCGCGTTGAACACTCACCCGTTGGTGTAGTTGGCGTGATTGGTCCCTGGAACTATCCGATCTTCACTCCCCTTGGTTCAATTACTTACGCACTCGCTGCTGGTAACGCAGTTGTATTTAAGCCAAGTGAATTAACCCCAGCAGTTGGAGTTTGGCTCGCAGATTCATTTGCCCAAGTTGCGCCAAGTGAAGATATTTTCCAAGTCATTACTGGCTACGGAGATACTGGTAAATACTTATGCGAAAGTGAAATTAATAAATTGGCTTTTAC
>CAIXTG010000200.1 GCA_903922325.1 uncultured Actinomycetes bacterium | reverse complement strand
ATGCTTCGTTAACTTCAAACAAACCGATATCTTCAATCTTCAAACCAGCTTTATCAAGTGCCTTAATTGTCGAAGGCACTGGCCCGTATCCCATAATTTCTGGTTCGACACCAGCGAATGCAAATGTCACCATGCGAGCTTTAATTGTTAATCCAAGTTCGATGGCTTTATCTTCCGCCATTACCAACGCAGCAGTTGCGCCATCATTTAAGCCAGCAGCATTTCCGGGAGTTACGCGACCACCTGGACGAAATGG
The DNA here is from genome assembly GCA_903922325.1 of uncultured Actinomycetes bacterium. Lineage (GTDB taxonomy): Bacteria > Actinomycetota > Actinomycetes > Nanopelagicales > Nanopelagicaceae > Planktophila. The sequence continues at coordinate 3,683 of CAIXTG010000200.1, read as the reverse complement.
AGTTTTCAACGCAGCAAGTGCTTCCATGGTTGTGCCTGGGCGAGGTGGCTCATCAACAGTTGCAATGCTCCAACCTAATTCAGGATTACGAGCAGCAGTTGGAATCAAATCTTTTTGAATGATGCCAGCTTCATAAGCGGCCGCAGTTTTTAGTTGAGAGTTCAGTGCATAGCGATCTGCGCGTTCCTTTGTAATAGTGGGGAAGCGGTCATGCAAATTCTCGGCAGTATTTCCCATGGCAAGAGCATCGGTAGAAACAATTTTCTCAGCTAAGTAACGCGGGTTTGGATCAACGCCTTCGCCCATTGGGTGGTTACCCATATGTTCAACACCACCAGCAATTGCAACATCGTAGGCACCCATTGCAATTGAACCTGCAACAGTTGTAACTGCAGTTAGCGCACCAGCGCACCAGCGATCGATTGAATATCCAGGAACACTATTTGGCAGACCAGAGAGAAGTGCGGCGCTGCGACCAATGTTCATTCCCTGATCACCGCTTTGGGTAGCAGCAGCAATAGCAACATCATCAATTGTCTTAGGATCAACTTTTGGATTGCGCTCGAGCAAGCCACGGATGGCGCGAACAATTAGATCGTCGGCACGGGTACCGGCATATAAACTGCCAGCTTTTCCAAATGGAGTTCGAACTGCATCAACTATGACAACTGAGCGCGACATTGCGGGAGCCCTTCGGTAAGTGTTACCAAAGGTTACTGGTCGGTAAGGTTAAGCAGCAACTACGCCGCTAGTTACTTTCGCTACTTAGCTTAAGCGACAGGTGCTTTAGCGGCTACAGACTTAACTGGCGCTGGCTTTAAGTAGAGCGCTAGGACTATGCCCAAGTAAGCAGCCCAGAAAACAAACTGCAGCAACGATGTTGTCGTATCAAAGCCAATTGTTCCCGCAAGGATGCCACCGAGTAGTGATTCCTTAGCGATAACTGAAGTCACATCCCAGACGAAGAAGTCAGCGCCAGGCAACCAACCCAGTTCTTGGTATTCATGGATGCCGTAGCTGAGAACGCCTGCTGCAACAACAACTAACGCGATTCCGGTGTAGTTAAAGAACTTAGATAAATTGATCTTGATCGAACTACGATAAATCAGGTAGCCGAGCGTGATTGCTAGGCCAAGCCCTAAGAGAAGCCCGACAGTTGCTGACGGGGTGGACGAAACCGTTTTGAAGTTGGCATAAATAAAGAGCGACGTTTCTAGACCTTCGCGAACCACGGCAAAGAAAGCCGCCGCGGCAAGTGCAAATGGACCAGCCAGTACAGCGGTACTTAACTGGCCTTCTAACTGACCCTTAAGGTGACGAGCTGTGCGCTTCATCCAGAAAACCATCCAGGTAACGAAGCCAACTGCCAAGAATGAGGTGGTTCCGGCGAAGAATTCTTCACCGCGTGGACTTAGCTCAGTTGAGGTAATGGTCAGGAATGCCCCAGTAGCTAAGCTCACTAGAACGGCTAGCCCTACACCCGCCCATAACGGGGCGAGAAGGGCTTTGCGGCCAGTTTTAACCAGATAGGCAACCAAAATTCCCACGATTAGGGCAGCTTCTAGTCCCTCGCGAAGGGCAATTATGAATGTGCTCAACATGGCCTTAACGTACTAGCGTCAATTTAATTACGCAACTCCAATGTTGCGTAATTCGCGTCACTCTGGCTCGGCGGCCGTCTCTGGCGCCTCAGGGAGCACCAATGGTTCACGTTCCAGCAGGGCTGCGCTGACCAAATCAGCAATTTCAGCCACCTGCCAAGGACGGGCCCCGAGTTCGAGGGCATCTTTAGTTACATCGGTTGAAAGTTTCCAAACTAATTTTCTAATTACTTCAGGTGATATTAAATTCTCAACTGGAATATTTAATTCTGCCGAACGCGATTCAACTGCAGCGCGAGCATGAGTAAATGGCGCGTACTTTTCTGGGAAGCGTTCTTTCCAAATTTTAGTAGGAGGCATTGAATCGCCGCTTGCACGCATTTCTGGATAATCATTTTCTGGAAGCGCAACAGCTGAGGAAATTGCGGCTAACCAAATATCCAAATTTTCTTTCCATCGGGCACGCAAACCTATCGGACGGAGAACTTTGTCGAACTCACGTTTGTTAGTTGGCGGGTTCATGGCAAGTTCAACGATTGCGCTGTCATTTAATAATTTACCAGGGGATACATCGAGGGACTCCGCAATCTGATTTCGCACATTCCAAAGTGAGCGAATGATTGCTAACTGATTACGTTTTCTAATTTTGTGCATTCCGGATGTTCGACGCCAAGGGTCAACGCGTGGCGGGCTAGGAGGTGCAGCCAGAATCGCAGCGAACTCAGCTTCAGCCCAAGCTAATTTATTCGCATCGAGCAATAACTGAGCAATAATATTTCGCAGTTCAATTAGCAATTCAACATCAAGAGCTGCGTAATTTAACCAGTCAAGAGGCAACGGACGAACCGACCAATCTACCGCCGAATGTTCTTTAGCAAGTAAGACGCCAAGATGTGCTTCAAGCAATGGTCCTAAGCCAACACGTGGCAATCCTGCAATACGTCCACCTAATTCAGTATCGAATAATAGTTTTGGATTAATACCTAGTTCGCGCAAACAAGGTAAATCTTGGGTGCTGGCATGCAAAATAACTTCGTCGGTATTTAATAAATCATTTAACTCAACAAATAACTGGTGACCAGGGCCAAAAGGAATCGGATCAATTAAATGCAGCCCACCACCATTGCGCTTAATTTGGATTAGGTACGCACGGGCACTGTATTTATAACCAGAAGCGCGCTCTGCATCAACGGCAAACGGCCCGGCACCTTTTGCTAGTTCAGTTAGCGCTGATCTAAATGATCCTTCATCAGCAATCACGGGGGGAGTGCCGCCAGCAGGTACTAGTAATGGCGTGGCTGTATTTGCTTCAACTTCAGTCATTTAATGAAATTAACTTGTGCGTCGTTTACGTGATGGGGAAATTACCGAAACCCCATCTGGAATTGGTGGCAATCCAGCCACCGTGGCAAGCAAATTGCACCAAGCGTTAACATGGTTAAACATTTCATCGGCAGTCTTAATAATTGGCGACCACGAGGCACGAATTTCAATTTCAGCTTCATTGCGGCGCCCAGTTAATTTGCCGAATGAGGCACTAGTAACGCGAGTAACGGTGCCACTTGGTGCGCTGTATTCACAGCCAGCATCGGCAAGGGAATCTAGGAACCAAGACCAACCGACTTCAGCGAGCATCGGATCTTCGTGCATATCGGGCTCAACATCGGCACTCATGAAAGTCACGCAGCGAAAGTCAGATTCCCAAGTTTCTTGGCCACCTGGTTCGTGCAACAAAACAAAACGGCCAGAACCAACGCCGTCTTCGGCATCGCCGGTTAGACCATTACTCACATCTGCTGAAAAAGCGAAAGCAAATTTGGCTAGTTTCTGAGGGGCAGGGACTTCTTCGAGAATAATTTCAGAACGGGTATCTACAGTTCGAAGCTGATCAATCAAGCGATCAAAGGCTGCAGCATCCACTACCTGAGTGTAAAGATGACGGAAGGCAATTTAGGGGAGGCAGGGCGGTAACCTACGCAAATGGCTTTCGCACTAGCACTCTTATCGAGCGCCCTTTGGGGTAGCGCCGATTTTCAAGCGGGGCGAATGAGCAAGAAGTACAAAGCTTTCGCAGTCCTTGGT
>CAIXTG010000199.1 GCA_903922325.1 uncultured Actinomycetes bacterium | reverse complement strand
GCGAATAAGCTGAGTTATCGACTGGATTATGAACTGAGAAGAGAATTACTAAAGTCTTTTGATCACGGAATGGATCGATAAATGCTGAACTTGGAACTGGCAGCAGTTTCATATCTGATTCGTGAATTGATTGGAAACCACGGATTGAAGAACCGTCGAACATTAGACCATCAGTGAAAACTGCTTCGTCAAATGATTCAACTGGAACGTTGAAGTGGTGTTGGATACCTGGCAAATCAGTAAAGCGAACGTCAATTAACTTAACGTCTTCTTTCTTGATGTATGCAAAGATTTCTGCAGAATTCTTAAACATATTTCTCCTGTTTTTCAGATGATGGCTGTTGGAATCAACCGATCGGTTTCCTCGCCTTTGAGGCCTTGCTTTATGGGCTGAAATCTATGCCCCAGCAGGCAAAAGTTCATAACTGTTGTGTTACATCGATGTTAAAAATTGCTGGTAATCAGATCTTGTTCCGTTCATGAGCGTAAAACGGGCTGTTGTGCGCTAAATCATCTAGGCTCGCGGCATGACTCACCCTGAAGGCGTAACACTTGGGCGGCGACTGGCAGCAATCTCCATTGATTGGCTTGCCTCATATGCGATTGCTTTTGCCTTCTTTGCCGGCGGTGGAACCTATGCCGAGCGGATTGTTGGCACTCGACTTACAACACCAATCATCTTTGTAGCCGAATACGCAATTCTAATCGCATTAACTGGCGCTTCTTTCGGACACAGATTATTGAGAATTAAAGTAGTCGATTTGAACCATGGCGGAGTGCCTAATTTTCGACAAGTTTTGATTCGCACCGGTTTGATGGCGTTAGTGATAACTGCGATTACCTACGACGAAGACGGCCGTGGAATTCACGAACGATTTAGTCAGACCAAATTAGCGCGAGCTTGATTAAGAGTTAGCGAATCTTCATTCCGCGAGTAGGCATTGGACCCTTTGGAATTGGCATGGCCATTCCACCAACAGCCTTAAGACGAGCTCTAACTTCGCGCATTTGATTAGCGGTTAACTTCTTAGGAAACTTCTTCATTCGCTTCTGCAACTTGCGAAGTGATACTTGACCTTCTTCGTTACCTACAATTAATTCATAAATTGGCACACCTGGGGCATAGCGCTCGGTCTTACGTTTTTCATCTTGCAATAGTTGACGTACTGAGCCGCTACCTTCGCCAGTCAAAACGATGCCAGCACGACCAACTGAGCGATGGACCATGTCCTGATTTCTGGAAACAGCAACAGCTGGCGTTGTTGACCAACCTTTACGAATCGACATCAACACACTTGCGCCAGCGCCAATCTGTCCTTCAATCGAGGCGTAAGCGGCAGACCCTGCAACACGAGTAAAGATAAAGAAAGAAACTAAAGCCGCGAAAGGAGCTGAAACAAACCCTAGATATATCGGATGATCAATCGCAAAACCGATTGCGATACCAACAGCCCAGGCGGCGACAAAAATGCCAGCCATAGCAGCGCCAATCCATGGCTTTGCGGCCTTGGTTACTTTGTAGGCATCACGAATTTCTTTGAATCTAGGTGCCTTGGGTTCAGTGGACTTATTTTTCTTTCGTTTAAACATGTCAGGAGTTTAGTGGAGCAGGCGCGGTACCACCAAGACGCGCGGGTGCCCAACGTTGGCCCGCATGGCTATCGGGGTATCTGCCTTGTACTTCATGCAACATTTCAATCATGGTTGCTCGCAACTGTGCCTCGCCAGCTTCAACGTCGGCATCTTTGGCAAAGTGCATGGGTTCACCGAAAGTCACGAAAATTGGAAACTTATTTCGCTTAAGATTTCGTTTAACGCCCTTAGTCCATATGCGTTGGCTGCCCCAAACAATGGTGGGAACAACTGGAACTCCGGCACCCATCGCTAATCGAATTACGCCAGATTTCAATTCCTTAATTTCAAAACTCTTGGAGATTGTGGCCTCTGGAAAAATGCCAATAATTTCCCCGCCCCGAAGTGCGCGCAACGCTGCCACAAAAGAGGCCGAACCGTTGGCGCGATCTACCGAGATGTGATGCATTCCGCGCATAAGTGGCCCAGCTAATTTGTTATCGAAAATTTCTTTCTTGGCCATGAAACGAACATAACGATTTACGGGTAGGGCAGCTGTGCCAGCTAGAGCGAAATCTAGGTAACCAACGTGATTGATTGCCAATATAGCGCCACCATTACGAGGGATATTTACATCACCAGTAAAAGTAAATTTCAATCCAAGGTATTTCCAGGCAGTCTTAAGTACTGCAATTACTGGGGGATATACGCGATCAGCCATTCAGCGCGGCTTTAGCTTCTTGGGCTTGCTTGTATAAGCGACCTGCACGATAACTCGATCGCACAAGAGGACCACTCATGACACCAGAGAAACCAATTTCTTTTGCTTCAGCCGCGAGCTCAACAAATTCCTCGGGCTTTACCCAACGAATAACTGGGTGATGCTTATTAGTAGGTCGTAAGTATTGGGTAATTGTAATCAAGTCACAGCCAGCAGCATGTAGATCAACTAGTGCTTGGGAAACTTCCTCACGAGTTTCACCTAAACCAAGAATCAGATTGGACTTAGTGATCAGACCATAGTCACGCGCCATGGTGATCACGGAAAGCGACTTGTCATAAGTAAAAGCTGGTCGAATCTCTTTAAAAATGCGGGGCACGGTTTCGAGGTTATGAGCGAACACCTCAGGGTGGGTTTCAAAGATTTGATTGAGCAGTTCAGGATTAGCATTGAAATCTGGCGCCAACATTTCAACGCCAGTGCCTGGATTTAGCTCATGCACTTTGCGAATGGTCTCGGCATATAACCAAGCACCTTCATCGGGTAGATCATCGCGAGTAACGCCAGTGATCGTGGCGTAATTCAATTGCATTTTCTTGATTGATTCCGCGACCTTGGTTGGTTCATTGCGATCAATTGGAAGTGGTTTACCAGTATCGATATTGCAGAAATCGCAACGTCGGGTACAGCGGTCGCCACCGATTAGAAACGTCGCTTCACGATCTTCCCAACATTCAAAAATGTTAGGGCATGCTGCTTCCTGGCAAACAGTGTGTAGTCCTTCGCTCTTCACAAGTGAACGCAGTTGCGTATATTCCGGCCCCATATTCGCACGGGTCTTGATCCACTCCGGCTTACGTTCAATTGGGGTCTCAGCATTGCGCGCTTCAATGCGAAGCATTTTGCGGCCATCGGGTGCAATTGTCATGCGCTCACCTTTGTTAATACTTCAAAAAGTTCACGTTCTAAAATTGGTGATACTTCGGCAATTGTAACTTCGCGAGCTAATTCCTTGCTCATCGAAGTGACCTCGGCATCTGAAATTCCGCAGGGAACAATCTGATTAAAGCCGGCTAAGTCGGGATTAACATTTAGCGCGAAACCATGCATAGTCACGCCTTTAGCGACCCGAATGCCGATGGCAGCAATCTTGCGATCACCTTTATCATCGCGCAGCCAAACCCCAGAGCGATCTGGATAACGCATTGCCGATAAACCGAATTGTTCACAAGTTTTAATCAGCGCAGTTTCGAGTTGTCGAACGAAACCAACTACATCTAAGCGATTAGCTAATTTCACAATTGGGTATCCAACGAGTTGGCCAGGCCCGTGCCAAGTAATTTTTCCGCCACGATCAACATCAATTACGGGGGTATTATCTGTTGGGCGATCTGAAATGTCAGTTCGGCGACCCGCCGTATAAACCGAAGGATGTTCGAGCAAAATTAAGGTGTTTGGCCGTTCATCAGCCACTATTTCGGCATGAAAATTGCGTTGTATTTTCAGTGCATTCTCATAATCGACTAACCCACTGCGAGCTACAGCAATTTGGCCAGTAGTTAGAGCGGCTTCGATGGGCATAGCCAATAGCCTAAAGGTAGACTCACGCTCATTACCAATCGAGGCGACGGATTCCAAAATCTGGCGCAAAAGGGGCCAGTCAAATGTCAGCTTCACCTATGAGTAGCAACACCATGCGTTCTAAGCGTAAGCCGATCGCTATCGCGATCTTGGTTGTTATTGCTTGGTTTGGCGTTACCGGTTTCTTCGGGCCGCTCTTTGGCAAATTAACTAGTGTTCAAGAGAATGACAATTCAGCATTTCTGCCTGATAGCGCTGAGTCAACTAAAGCAGTTAAGTTGCTCGAAAGTTTTGCAGCTGGTGAATCAACTGCGTTTCCAACTTTAGTTTTACTTGAAGGAAGTGTTGGCCCAGAAGTTCTACAGCAGATAAATGCTCATCTCGAAACAGTGCCTGACTTAAAACTAGGCGGCACCGATGTTCCGCTTTCAAAGTATTTGTTACCCGGTAGCCAGGTCACGGCGTTTCCGGCTCCAGATGGCAAAGCTGTTCTGGCTTCAATTCTGTTAGATGGCGCTGCAATCGCTGAAGTTTTGCCAAATGACGAGCCAGTGCTTCCTGCAATTGTCGAAGCGCTGCGCGAAGATTTCACGCCATTTGCTAAAGACCTTGGCTTTGATTCATATGTAACTGGAGCCGGTGGCTTAATCGGTGATCTATTCGGTGCATTCGGAGATCTTGATTCAACCCTACTATTAACAACACTTGGTGTTGTCGCATTTATTTTGATTATTGTTTATCGCTCACCAATTTTGTGGTTTCTGCCGTTACTTTCAGCCGTTTTCGCACTCTCTACCGCAGGTGGAATTATTTATTTGCTGGCCAAAAATGACGTTATTGATGTCAATGGCCAATCGCAAGGAATCCTCTCGGTGCTGGTGTTAGGTGCCGGTACCGATTATGCGTTACTTCTAATTTCTAGATACCGAGAAGAACTGCACCATCATGCAAAGCCAGTTGCCGCAATGCGAGCAGCTTATAGAGGCACCTTCGAACCGATCGTGGCTTCAGGATCAACTGTTGCTTTAGGTCTATTAGTTCTATTGCTAAGTGATTTATCAGGCAACCGCGGACTTGGCCCAATTGGTGCCATCGGTGTTGTTGTTGCGGTAATTACTATGGTCACATTACTGCCGGCTTTTCTGGTTCTATTTGGTCGCTGGATTTTCTGGCCACGAATTCCACGTTTTGATGATGTTGATAGTCAATTAACTGGCACTTGGGCGAAGGTAGGAAATTTAGTCGAGCGCAGACCACGTAGAGCTTGGGTCTTTACTGGACTTTTGCTAGTTGTGTTGGCTGGATTCTCAACGACGCTAAAAACTGATGGACTTTCAACTTCGGAAAGCTTTACTGGAAATCCAGAATCTGTAGTTGGTCAAAAATTGCTGCTGAACCATTTCCCTGGTGGCGAAGGCGATCCAACCAAGGTTATTTTAAAGAATGAACTTATCCCTGCTGTTTCGGCCAAATTGCAAAGCGTTGAAGGCGTTACTGCGGTAGCCCCTGAAGCGAATGCTGGCGGAGTGATCGTAAAGAATGGGCTTTCAATTCTAAATGTCACGCTTTCGACAGCGCCAGATTCAAGAGAATCACGTGATCGAATTCCAGCTATCCGCGAGGCAGTTAAGAGCGTTGATAAATCAATCGTATTAGGTGGCACAACAGCGGTCTTCTTTGATACTGATGTTGCGGCTCGTCACGATAATCGAACAGTGATTCCCGTAGTACTGCTTTTGATCACCATAATTTTGGGCCTTCTACTTCGCAGCCTCGTAAGCGCCGTGTTGTTACTTGGAACAGTAGTTCTTTCCTACTTTGCAACACTTGGAGTTTGTGCGCTCGTGTTCAATCACATCTTTGGCTTTGCGGGAGGAGATGCGTCATTCCCATTGTTTGCTTTTATCTTCTTGGTTGCACTCGGCATTGATTACAACATCTTCCTAATGACTCGCGTGCGCGAAGAAGCGGGCAAGTTGGGTACTCGAAAAGGCGTCATCAAGGGGCTAACTGTTACTGGTTCTGTTATTACTTCTGCAGGCATTGTGCTAGCTGCAACGTTTGGCGTACTAGGCATTCTGCCTCTAGTGTTCCTGGCCGAACTCGGCTTTGCTGTTGCATTCGGAGTTCTCCTAGACACCATCATTGTGCGTTCGATTCTCGTGCCAGCTCTGGTCCATGAAATCGGCCCTAAGGTATGGTGGCCATCTAAGTTATCTAAATCAGTTGACTAGTTACTAGCTCGGAGTTTTCATGGCACTACGAGTAGGTCTGGCTGGTTACGGTTTAGCTGGCCGTACTTTTCACGCTCCACTATTTAAAGGTTGCGGCCTTGAGCTAGTTGCAGTTCTAACTACAAACTCAGAACGAATTGATCATGTGCATACCGATTTTCCAGATGCGATCGTCGTCTCGGAAATGTCAGAACTTCTGGCACATAACTTGGATCTCGTTGTCATCGCATCAGTTAATTCAGTTCATGTTGAGCAAGCCATCGCTGCACTGCATGCAGGAGTTCCTACAGTCGTTGATAAGCCAATGGGCCGAAATTTGACTGAAACACTGGAAATTCTAAAAGCATCTGAAGACACCGGTGTTCCGGTAACTGCTTTTTACAATCGCCTTTTCGATTCAGATTCGCTGACTATCAAACGAGTTATTCAAGATAACGAAATCGGAAAAGTTTTTCGAATCGATTCCCGCTTTGAACGTTACCGCCCTGATTTAGCTGCGCAATCTTGGCGCGAGCAAAGTAGCGCCGAAGAAGGTGGGGGATTACTCCTTGATCTGCAATCACATTTAGTTTCAACAGCACTTGATTGGTTTGGCCCAGCTGAATTGATTTCAGCAAGTGTGCGCAGTATCCGTGGCGCATCTGATGATGATGTGGTTTTAGTCCTAAAACATGACAGCGGGGTTGATTCCTATCTTTCGACCAGTTCCATTGTCGGAGCTCCCGGACCGCGTATCCGATTGATGGGAACTAACGGTGCACTTGTAATCGGTGAACTTGATCCACAGGAAGCGCTACTGCGAGCTGGCAAAGTGCCATATGAAGGCAAGTGGGATGTATCAACTAAGTCAGAAGCTCGAATAATTCGGGGCGATTTAGTTAGTGATCTAAAAGTTGAAGATGGAAACTATGCTCGCTTTTACGCTTTAGTCGCTGGCGCTATCGCGGGCATAAACCAATGGCCTGTCAGTAAGGATGAAATAATTGCCGTCGCAACAATTATTGATAAAGCGCGCGAACTGAATTTTCGTGAGTAATTCGGTTGTAGTAATTGGCGCTGGATTAGCGGGCATGAACGCCGCTATTCATTTGCAGAAGGCTGGTCGCGAAGTTGTTTTGCTGGAAGCCGCAGAGCGAGCTGGCGGACGAGTGCAATCTGATTCCATCGATGGCTTCACCTGCGATCGCGGCTTTCAACTGATTAATGCCAAGTATCCTGAATTAG
>CAIXTG010000198.1 GCA_903922325.1 uncultured Actinomycetes bacterium | reverse complement strand
AGCAAGCATGTAAGAAACGATACCTAGTGGGTAAGCGCCTGGTTCAGTTGTCTTGTAATCATATGACAAGAAACCATTGGCATCTTGAGTTGAGTTAGCAAGGAATGCGCCAACACCAGTCGAATCTGGAGCTACCACATTATTTGAAGGATTGATCAAGCTCGCAACCTTTAACTTATTCGCTGCTGCATAGTTAACTTCAGCATAAGTGATTGCAAATGGCTTGCTGCCGGCAAGTTGTGAAACACCATTTGAAGATGCTGCACCGACGACGCGGCCCAAGTTATCGAGTGAGTTGATGTCGCCAGGGAACGCATCCTTGAATACCTTGTTCTTTGCCTTTGGCCAGACCGCAGCGGCGCTCTTGTTTAGGTAGTTTGTGAAGTTCTCAGAAGTACCTGATGAATCTGAGCGATATACAACAGTGATCTTTTTATTTGGCATTGTGTTGTATGACTTGACCTTGGTAGTGCGAAGAACAATCAGATCACCCTTGGCATCCTTCACAGGATTGCCATTCTTATCTTTACGATAAACAGTAACGGTTGTTGTGCGGTTGTTATCAGCAACAATTGCTGGGTCATTCCACTTTGTGATAGTGCCACCGAAAATTCCGGCGACAGTTGCAGCTGAAAGTTGAAGAGTCTTGCTTCCTGGCAAGTTGTGCAGAATTGCAATCGGTGCAGCAACTAGTGGAACGTGAATGAGAGTTGAACGGCGTGTGGCTGCTGTGTAAGCGCCATCTGACATCCAGAAATCACCGATCTTCTTATCTGAGTTTGCTTGCCCGGTTCCGGAAGAAGAAGATGCATATGTATAGGTGTTGTTTGTTGCGGCAGCGAATGGTGCCTTGCAACCTTCAATTAGTAGTGCTGGGAAAGATGCACCTGAGCCTTGAACGTCAACGGCGTAAGCAGGTGATGTTGCAAATAACCCGAATGAAATCGCAATTGCTGCGACCTTTACTAACTTTGAAACCTTCATTTATTTCCCCTCGTAGGTAAGTAGTCCTTACATGCGAAACATTAACTTTGCCAGGTTAAGGCTTGCCCCGCCCTTGGCAAACAGATGGCGAAAGCAAAGTGAACAATAGGTTTCTAACCGAAGCGACCGGTTACGTAGTTTTCTGTGCGCTGATCTTGAGGGCGAGAGAAAATATCGCTGGTAGGTGCATATTCGATCATCTGGCCAGGACCGCCATCAGATAAGAAGAAGGCGGTGTAGTCAGAGACACGTGCCGCCTGTTGCATATTGTGGGTCACGATAATGATGGTCATTGATGCTTTTAGCTGCGAAATCGTTTCTTCTACTTTTAGAGTTGAACCTGGATCAAGCGCTGAACACGGTTCATCCATAACTAGCACTTGTGGCGAAACAGCTAAAGCACGGGCAATACACAAACGCTGCTGTTGACCTCCTGAAAGAGATCCACCATGGGCATTTAGGCGATCCTTAACTTCTTTCCAAAGACCAGCTCGTTCTAAACATTCCTCAAGTAGATCATCTTTGTTGGCAACTTTTAACTGCGCTAATTTCAAGCCAGAAAGAACATTCTCGCCAATCGACATCGATGGGAATGGGTTCGGCTTCTGGAAAACCATGCCGATCTTTAAGCGAATTTTAGTTACATCTGTGCCAGGTGCGTAAACATCTTTTCCATCAAGAAGAACCTCACCTGCCATTGCGGCACCTGGAATGAATTCGTGCATGCGATTTAAAGTACGAATGAATGTTGACTTACCGCAACCCGATGGTCCGATCAACGCTGTAACAGTGCTAGGCGCGAAGTCGAGGTTAATGTCAGAGAGCACATGGTGGCTGCCGAACCAAGCATGAATTCCTCTTGCTTCAAGTGAGGCCACATTTGTGGTTGGCAAAATATTTGAAGTTGACATGTTTTTGCTCGTTTCCATGGTTGTCATTTTTTCTTGCCACCTAACATACGTGCTGCCGTGAAGAGGATTAAAACGAGTAATACGAGAACTAATAGACCGGCCCAGGCGCGGGTAATAGCTTCAGGAGAGCCAGCGTTAAATGATTTCCAGATGTAATAAGGAAGTGAACCCATTGGGCCATCAAATGGGTTTGGATTAACACGATCGCCACCACCGGTAAGTAGCAACAATGGCGCTGTTTCACCAGCGATACGAGCAACGCCCAAGATCATGGCAGTTACTAACCCGCTTTTTGCTGCTGGCAAAACGATCATGGCCACTGTTCTCCATTGAGTGCCGCCAAGAGCAACGCCAGCTTCGCGTAAATCATTTGGAATCAAATTTAAAACTTCTTCTGAAGTTCGCGCAATTGTTGGGATCATCAAGATACTCAGCGCCAAAACACCCATGAATCCCGAATATGCCTTAGTTATTGGATAAAGCACTGAGGAGAGAATAAACAATCCAGCAACAATTGATGGCACACCAGACATCGCTTGGACTAAGAAACGAATTGGCCCAATTAGGCGGCCCTTAATTTCAGTCATATATAACGCAGTCAAAATTCCAATTGGAACACTAATAATTAATGAAAGAACTACCAAAGTTATGGTGCCAGTAATTGCATGCAGTAGGCCACCTGCCACAATTGGATCAGTTGGAGTAGCAAGTGACATATCGGTCGTAAATAGTGACCAGTGCAAACCTTTCACACCTTTACTAACTACCGTCGCTAAAATTGAAATAATTGGAATCAATGTTGCAACTGCACCAATGGAAACTACCGAACTGACCAGCGCATCTCTGGCTGCCATGTTTCCGCGCGTTACCAGTTTGTACCCAGCAGTTGCGCACATGTAGAAAAAGAAAAACGTAAAGAAATATGCCAACTTTCCTTTCATCGGCGTAGCCGCAACAAAAAGGAATGACGCAACTATTGCTCCAAGTAAAATCACAATGTCACGGAAGCGATCGGCAGGTGTAGCAGCCCAAGGCTTTGTCGGTTTTACTTCAATAATTGTCATCGCCCCGACTTTCCAGTGCGCTTAACAATTTGATTAGCAATGCCATTAACAATTAAAGTCAGAATGAACAAGACTAAACCAGCCCCCATTAAGGCGTTAATTTCATATGGGCTCGCATCGCCAAATTTCAGGATTATAAGTGATGCTACGTTTCCGCCGGCTCCTAGCAACATTTGCCAATTGATTTGGAAAACAATATTTAAAACAGTGAACACTGCAACTGTTTCGCCCATTGCACGACCAAGGCCAAGCATTGCGCCACCAATTACGCCGCTGCGCCCATGTGGAATAACAACGGCTTTGATCATGGCCCAACGAGTTGCACCAAGTGCATATGCTGCTTGAATGCGATCAAGAGGTGCTTGAGAAAAAACTTCACGCGAAACTGAAGTAATAATTGGAATAATCATGATTGCCAAAACCACACCAGCAACAAATGGTGAACGCGTATAAACTGGCACCTTTATATCGAAAATTGGAATAAAACCTAAATACTTGTGTAGCAGTTTGGCCCAATATTCAACACTTGGCATTAGAACCAAGAAGCCCCAAATTCCGAAAAGGATGGAAGGAAAAGCAGCCATCATGTCAATTGTCGAAACTAGAATTCGTTTTAACCAGTTTGGTGCATAGAAATTCAAAAACAGTGCTGAGAAAACAGAGATAGGTAAGGCAATAACAACTGCAATTAGTGCGCAAAGAATTGTTCCGACTAACATCGCGGCTAATCCGAAATTACTCTCTACAACATTTCCTAAATCATCAGTTGAGATAGACCAATCAGAAGATGTAATAAAGCTGATTCCTTGAGTACGCATAACATCGAAGCCGCGCCAACCAAGGAATAGTGCAATCAACCCTAAAATCAATAATGATGATAATCCGCCAGCGGTTACGACTCCGCGAAAAACTTTATCTGACCGCCGAGGCTGAGTTGATATTACGCGGGGCGTAATATTTAAGGCAGGGCTCACTTCAGTGCTCACGAGCCAAATCCTCCATCTACAGAGCCAAAAGCACCTACTCGGCAAGTGAACGCAAGATGAACGAAAGGTGAAATTACCGCTTGTCCCCTGCCCTGCTTTAAGGTTGCCCAATGGCCAACGAGCAACCAAATCTGATCTGGATCGACTGCGAAATGACCGGTCTGGACCTCGAAAAAGATGTTCTGGTCGAGATCGCAGTTCTAGTCACTGACTCTGAACTCAATATAATAGGTGAAGGCATCGACCTAGTAATTGCCGCTACGCCAGAGCAGCTCGCCGGCATGAATGATTTCGTGACCCAGATGCATACCAACTCCGGGCTAATCACCGAGATCGCAAATGGCATCTCAGTTTCGGCGGCCGAAGATGCAATCATTAAATATCTCGAATCAGCCAGCACGGTTGCGGGCAAGTCTCCCCTGGCCGGTAATTCAGTTAGCGTCGATCGATCTTTCATTGCTCGCGATATGCCGCGCCTTAATGACTACCTGCACTATCGCACCATCGATGTTTCCTCGGTAAAGGAATTGGCAAGACGTTGGAACCCAAAGGTCTATTTCAATTCACCAGCCAAGACCGGCAACCATCGCGCCCTTGGCGATATTCAAGATTCCATCGCCGAACTGGCCCACTACCGCAGCAATTTCCTCATCGCAGGGGCACCGCTTTCTGCAAATCAGGCTCAAGATGGCGAAGCCAGTACAAGTATTTAACAGGTAGAATTTCCTCCACATGGTGGGCGTAGCTCAGCTGGTAGAGCACTCGGTTGTGGTCCGAGATGTCGCGGGTTCGAGCCCCGTCGCTCACCCCACTATT
>CAIXTG010000197.1 GCA_903922325.1 uncultured Actinomycetes bacterium | reverse complement strand
TGCTGTTGGACGCGTTTGGCACGAAGTGGAAGGTTCACTTTCAAACCTTCAAGGTGAGGTTAATGGTCAAATTGTCGGTGGCGAAAATAACGATGAGCTATCGCAACGTCGGGCGCGCAAAGGCGCGTAATCGCCCGTATTCTGCTCACCTTACTGATCGCTGATCAGTAGTTCTTCCGAGATCTAGGGTGAGACTGCATGAGCACGCACGAGAATTTTGAGTCACGCCACATTGGGCCTTCGCTCGAGCAAGAGGCAACCATGTTGCACGAACTCGGGTTTGCAGATTTAGATTCATTTATTAAATCAGTTGTTCCTGAAAATATTGCAATGGGGCAGCGGTTAGCTGATGTTTTACCAGCAGCTCTTTCTGAAGTTGAAACCATTGCAGAGTTGCGCAAGCTCGCAAACCAGAATCAAGTCTTTGATTCATTTATCGGAACTGGGTATTACGGAACAATTACGCCAGCAGTTATTTTGCGAAATGTTTTAGAGAATCCAGCTTGGTACACCGCATATACGCCATATCAACCAGAAATTTCGCAAGGTCGATTAGAAGCGCTATTCGCATTTCAAACTGCGGTCTGTGATTTAACAGCGCTTCCAATTGCAAATGCTTCGATGCTTGATGAGGGAACTGCTGCAGCTGAAGCTATGACCCTGGCCCGCCGAGTATTTAGCGGCGCCGATTCAGCCGTTTTTTTAGTAGATAAATTTTTGCATCCGCAGACCAAGGCTGTTGTTGCTACTCGCGCTAAGCCACTAGCCATCGAGATTGTGGAGTTTGATCCAAGCGAGCCGCTATCAACTATTTCAAACCAAGAAGTATTTGGCGTACTTGTTCAGTATCCAAATACCAATGGTGAAATTCTGGATTACTCAGCTCTTGCTGCTTGGGCACACGAGCGAAACGCTCTTCTAATTGCCGCAACAGATTTACTTGCACTTACCTTGCTAACACCTCCAGGGGAGTGGGGCGCAGATATTGCAGTTGGTTCAGCACAGCGCTTTGGCGTGCCAATGGGATTTGGTGGTCCACACGCAGGCTTTATGGCCGTGCGCAGTGGGTTAGAGCGTTCGATGCCCGGCCGACTAATTGGGCAAAGTCTTGATGCGCATGGCAATCCAGCTTTCCGGTTAGCTCTGCAAACTCGCGAACAACACATCAGGCGCGATAAGGCGACCAGCAATATTTGTACCGCTCAAGTTCTCTTGGCAGTAATGAGTGCTTTCTATGCCATGTGGCATGGTGCCGACGGTTTGAAAGTTATTGCAAATCGCATTCATGCCCAAACTGATTCGCTGGTCAAAGCACTCGAGCCAACTGATCATAAAGTTTTAACTAAGAATTACTTTGACACAATTCTGATTGAGGTAAAAGATGCGGCGTTGGTTCATCGCACTGCCAGATCGCTACGGATTAATTTGCGCGAAGTATCGGCAAATGTAGTTGGTATTTCTTTCGACGAAACAATTACCGCCGAACACTTATTACGTATCGGTCAGATCTTCGGGGTAAGTATTTCAGCCCCAGCTCGTGAAGTTGCCATTAGTAGCGCTCGCAAGAGTTCGTATCTAACACACCCGATCTTTTCGACAAATCGTTCAGAAACATCGATGATGCGCTACTTGCGCACTTTGGCTGATCGAGATCTAGCCCTTGATCGCACCATGATTCCGCTGGGATCTTGCACTATGAAATTAAATGCGGCCACCGAGATGGAAGCTGTGACTTGGCCAGAATTTTCCAGTCTGCATCCATTTGCGCCGGCTGAACAAAGCGCCGGTTCGCGTCAGTTAATCAAAGAACTAAGCGATTGGTTAATTGCAATTACTGGGTATGACGCAGTTTCATTGCAACCGAATGCTGGTAGCCAAGGGGAGTTCGCTGGCCTATTAGCCATTCGTAATTACCACGATTCACGTGGCGATCAAGCACGCAAAATTTGTTTGATTCCATCGAGTGCGCATGGCACGAACGCAGCGAGTGCGGTTATGGCGGGAATGAAAGTTGTCGTAATTGAATGTGATGCCGAAGGAAATGTAAGTATTGAAGATCTCGAGGCGAAGATCGCGGCGCACAGTGGGGAAGTGGCTGCGTTGATGGTTACTTATCCATCGACCCATGGAGTTTTCGAAGTCGAGATTTCCCGGATCTGCGCACTCATTCATGATGCTGGTGGACAGGTTTATGTCGATGGCGCGAATTTAAATGCGCTGGTTGGTTTAGCTCAACCCGGAAAATTTGGGGCAGATGTATCGCACTTGAATTTGCATAAGACCTTTTGTATTCCTCACGGTGGCGGCGGACCCGGCGTTGGCCCGGTAATTGCCCGAGCTCACTTGGCACCTTTCTTGCCGAACCATCCGATGGATGTTTTGGCAGGACCGGCAACTGGCCCTGGCCCAATTTCAGCGGCGCCATTTGGCTCGGCCAGCATCTTGCCGATTAGTTGGGCCTACATTCGCTTGATGGGTGGCGCAGGTCTTACTCACGCAACCCAAGTCGCGATTTTGTCGGCCAATTACATTGCCCGTAAATTGCAGAACGATTTCCCAGTTCTTTACACCGGTGCCAATGGTTTGGTAGCTCACGAGTGCATTCTCGATCTGCGTGTGATCACCAAGATCAGTGGCGTTACTGTCGATGACATTGCCAAGCGCTTACTGGATTATGGCTTCCACGCGCCAACTATGAGTTTTCCGGTTGCTGGCACCTTCATGATCGAGCCGACTGAAAGCGAAGATATTGCCGAACTGGACCGCTTTATCGCAGCGATGAAGGCGATTAAAGCCGAAATCGACGAGATCACCGAAGGTAAAGTAATGGTTGAGGGTTCAGCTCTACGAAATGCGCCTCACACGATTGAGGCAGTTTTAGACCCTAATTGGGATCGTGCCTACAGCCGAGCCATGGGCGCCACGCCTGGAGCCCGAGAGGGGCTTATTTCGGGTGAGTTAATCGGTACTCGCGGTAAGTATTTTCCTACTGTCGGTCGTGTCGATGGCGTTCATGGCGACCGAAACTTGATCTGTTCTTGTACACCAATAGCTGAATACGCCGAATAAAGAACATGGAAATTCACGCTCAAAAGGGGTAGTGGCTAATTCCTTTTACTTAACATAATGTGACTTATCGGCGTTTAACTACACGGGCGGCATAGCTCAAACCAGCCCCAAATCCTAAGCCAATCAGCAACATCAGCATCCAGGCGAATTGGCCCACTTGATCGTAAATTGTTCGTGTGGCATTTAGTGCAACCGCTCCATTAATGCTGGCGGCAATGTTCTCTTTAGTCGACTTCAAAACGAGGCCATTTGTGTCGATGATTGCTGAAATACCCACTGTGGAAACGCTGACTGAGTATCTGGCATGTTCGATGCTTCGAATTCGAGTGATTGCCAATTGTTGAGCGCTTTCGGCCGTATTAGCAAAAGTCGCGCTATTGGTCTGAACTACAAATAGGTTACTCGAATCAGCCGAGCTTTGAATCAGACGATCATCTACTAGTTCGAAACAAATAATTGGCGCGATCTTTGCCTGGCCAACCTGGTGGATTACAGCAGATTCGCCGGGCGAAAAGTCTTCAATTTGGTTGGGCAAATCAGAGAAAAATGTCAATATAGAACGCAGCGGCATGACTTCGCCAAACGGCGTCAAATGTCGTTTTACATATCGGGTCGTAGCCCCAGTTTTTGGTTGCCAAAGAATCGAGGCATTTTGCAGTTCGCCATCAGTACGCAGAACTGCGCCAACAATTACCGGGGTGTTGTATTTATCGACAAGTGAAGAAAGTGCCTGACCAATCTTTGGATTCTTAAATGGATCAACATCGACCGAATTCTCTGGCCAAATAATTAAGTCAGGCCTCTTTTCGGTTGAGAGCGATTTTTCGCTTTGGATTAAATGTCGATAGAAAACTTCGGTCGCACGATCATTGAAATTTAAACCTAATTTCGGAACCGAGCCTTGCACTGCAAGTACTTGGAAAGTTTGTCGTGGGGAGTTATTAGGAACAATAAAGATTCCACTTAGGGTTAGTGCAATAGCAATCGCCGGAATCGTTATGCCACTTCCCCGCTTTGCTAATTGAAATGCGGCAACTCCTAGCAAAAGCGTAGCTAAGGAAAGCAGCGATACTCCGCCGATGCTAGCAAGGCGAACATATGGTGCATCGACTTGTGAGAATCCGATGCGTAACCAACCAAAACCACCAAATGGAAAACGAGCTCTTAACTCTTCAAGTGCCAGAAAAGCAACCGGTAAAAAGAAATACCAGTACTCCCCTAGTTTTTTGAGGAAACCAAGCGGTAAGTAGAAAATAGTTTGCAAAAGGACAAGTGCGATCCAGGGTGTAATACCGACGTATTTATTGCTCCAGATCAAACCTGCGGCATTGAAAGTAAATGCGAATATTGCAAAGGATGCGAAGTATTTTCCAGTTTTATTGATCGAATAAATTAAGAGCGCAATTGCCAAAGGAGCAGCAAACCAAATGCCAATAGGCTTAAACGAAGCCGAAAGTAGTAATCCGCTAAGAGCTGCATAAAGCGCGAACACGTTTCTACCAACCAAGAGCGGCAATTAAACGTTCAATAATTGCACCCAGACCGTATTGATCCTTGATTTGATAGAGCTTTGATAAGTCAGCTGGCGCTTTTGGCATTGATAAGTCAACTTTTGGCAACGGCGCATCACGAGCAACTCGCACTAATTTAGGCGCGATACTTAAGTAATCTGCGCCTGCAATAATTTTCTTGGCCAGAGCCGGCGGCAAGGAAACATGAGCTTCGTGCGCTGCTGCGAGGGCATCTTCGACGGTCGCAAAATTATTAGCAATTACGGCGGCGCCTTTTTCACCAATTCCTTTTACGCCAGGCAAACCATCAGATGGGTC
>CAIXTG010000196.1 GCA_903922325.1 uncultured Actinomycetes bacterium | reverse complement strand
TTGTAGAAGAGACAACCGAAAAGGCGTTAAAACCAGGTCAAAAAAGCCCAAAGACAATTGCCAAGCTAGAAGAAGAGGGCGATATCGCCGCTGACTACCTAGAAGGCTTGCTCGACATTGCCGATCTTGATGGCGATATTGATATTGATGTCGAAAATGACCGCGCAGCAGTTGCCATTGTGGGCGGAAAACTAAACCACCTAGTTGGCAACGGGGGCGAAGTACTAGATGCCCTACAAGAGCTAACTCGCCTTGCTGTGCAGACTTCAACCGGTGATCGCAGCCGTTTAATGCTTGATATTGAAGGTTTCCGCTCAGGTCGCAAATCCGAGCTTAAAAAACTAGCTGAGGAAATGGCCGAGAAGGCAAAATCAACCGGCGAAGAGATTCGCCTAAAGCCAATGAATGCCTTTGAGCGCAAAGTCATCCATGACACGATCCAAGACCTCGGCCTAAGCAGTGAATCTGAGGGCGAAGATCCAGATCGCTTTGTAGTTATCTTCCCTAGTTAATAACTAAGTAATGGAAGTTTCACGTGAAACAGCTTTCTCGCAAGAGGAGCTAATTGAGCGCTATTTCCCAACCCGCCAAAACGAGATCAAAAAGTATGCCGAATTCTTAGTTGGCCCAGGAATTGAGCGTGGCTTAATCGGTCCTCGCGAAGGGGAGCGGATCTGGGAACGCCATATCTTTAACTGCCTTCCAGTTTCCACGCTAATTCCAGAAGGATCCCTACTATTTGATATTGGCTCCGGGGCAGGTTTACCAGGTTTGGTAATTGCCTTAGCTAGACCCGATCTAAAAATTACCCTGATTGAGCCGCTGCAGCGCCGGGTAGATTTCTTGGAAGAGGCAGTTGCGCTCCTCGGAATCGAAAATGTGGCTGTTATCCGCGGCAAATCTGAAAATGTGAAGAAAAGCGCCAATTACGTAACCGCTCGAGCCGTTGCCCCGCTTGAAAAATTAAAGAAAATTACCTCTCATATGATTAAGCCAGGCGGTGCCCTTCTTGCAATGAAGGGGGAGTCAGCGGCTGAAGAGGCAAAAACCGTGCCTAATGCTGAGGTAATTGAGGTAAATCTGCCCGGTCTTGAGCTTGCACGCATCGTCAAGGTGGCTAAGTAAAGATAAAGGTAGTTAACTACCCTCATGAGTACCGTTGATTCACGTGAAACAGAACGTGTCAGCAAAACGGTAATCGGAATCCGCAAATTAAAAGAACCCATGCCCGCTCCGGCAAATACCCGAGTTTTCGTGGTGGCCAACCAAAAAGGTGGGGTGGGCAAGACCACCAGCACAGTAAATATCGCTGCCGCCCTAGCTATGGGTGGCTTGCGGGTCTTGGTTATAGACCTGGACCCACAAGGCAATGCGAGTACCGCCCTTGGAGTTGAACATAAAGAGAGTCCTGGCGTTTTTGAAATATTAATGGGCTCTGCCGAAATTCAAAACGTTGTGCAGAAAGTTGTTGGTTTTGCGCACCTGGAATGTATTCCATCTAATACTGGTTTAGCACAAGCAGAAATTAATTTAGTTCCAATGGTTGCCCGCGAAATGCGTTTAAAGGATGCAATCGAGGATTTAATAAAGTTTAAAACAGAAGCGGGTAGTGGATATGACTACATATTTATTGATTGCCCACCAAGTTTAGGCTTATTAACTATTAACGCTTTCGCTGCAGCAAAAGAACTTTTAATTCCAATTCAATGCGAGTACTACGCCCTTGAAGGCCTAACTCAATTATTAGAAACGTATTCATTAGTTAAGAAACGATTAAACCCCAACTTAAACTTATCAACCATTATTTTAACTATGTTTGATAGCCGAACAAAACTTGCTAATGATGTCGCAGATAGCGTGCGCCAGCATTTCCCAAACGAGTTAATAAATATTCCAATTCCACGAACCGTGAGAATTTCTGAAGCTCCTTCTTATAACCAAACCATTATGACTTATGACCCAGTATCACCAGGTGCAGTTGCTTACATGCAAGTTGCAAGAGAGATAGCGGAGAAAAAGTAATGGCGAAACGTGGTGGCCTCGGCACAAACTTAGATGCACTTATTCCAACATCATTAACGGTTGGCGGGAAAGAAGTCGGACAACAAAACGAAATTGATATCAATTTAATTTCACCTAACCCAAAACAACCACGTACCGTTTTTGATGAAGCCGCACTAAAAGAGTTAATGGTTTCGATTAAAGAGATCGGAATTCTGCAACCACCAGTAGTTCGCGAAGTAAGTGGTGGACGCTATGAATTAATCATGGGCGAGCGTCGCTTTCGTGCGGCAAAAGCAGTTGGTTTAAAAACAATTCCAGTGATTATTAGACAGACCCCAGATAATGAATTGCTCCGCGAAGCGTTAATTGAAAATATTCACCGCAGTCAATTAAACCCACTTGAAGAAGGCGCGGCTTATGCTCAATTGCTTAGCGATTTCAACTGCACGCACGAAGAATTAGCGACCAAACTTGGTCGCTCACGTCCACATCTTTCAAACACCATGCGTTTGTTAACGCTCCCGCAAGCAGTTCAAAAAAGAGTTGCCCTCGGAATAATTTCAGCCGGTCATGCTCGCGCACTTCTAGGTTTAACAGATGCC
>CAIXTG010000195.1 GCA_903922325.1 uncultured Actinomycetes bacterium | reverse complement strand
GCTCATAGTTTGGGCGATCGCAGAAGGTCGCAGTGCAGCGGCTGAGGTAGATAAGTACTTAACTGGCGATACGCAATTGCCGGCGCCAATACTTCCTACTGCTCGCCCAATGATGGTCTAGTTGAAGCGTTAACTAGACATTAAATTGAAACTAACTAGATAGGCTATAGATATGCGCCGCGCCAAAATTGTATGCACGATGGGTCCAGCTGTTGAATCTTCCGAGAAGGTTCATGAGCTAATTGCAGCTGGCATGAACATGGCTCGCTTAAACCTGTCACACGGGGGATACGACGAGCATCAGAGTCGTCTTGATCTAGTTCGCTCAGTTGCGGCTGAAACAAATCAACCAGTTGCTATTTTGGTTGACCTACAAGGCCCCAAGATTCGCTTGGCTCGTTTCGCAAATGGCCCACATGATTTAGCTCGCGGAGATATTTTCACCATCACAGCCGATGAAGTCGAAGGTACTAAAGAGCGCGTTGGTACCACTTACAAAGGCCTGCCTGGTGATTGCAAACCTGGCGATCGTATTTTGATTGACGATGGAAAAGTAACTGTTGAAGTTCTTGAAGTTAAAGGCAATGACGTCGTAACTAAAGTTATTGAACCAGGCGCGGTAAGCAATAACAAAGGTATTAACTTGCCCGGTGTTGCAGTTTCGGTTCCGGCGCTCTCTGAAAAAGATAAAGAAGATCTTCGCTGGGGATTAGCAGCGGGCGCCGACTTTATTGCGCTCTCATTTGTTCGAAGCGCTGCTGATATCGATGATGTACACGCGATCATGGATGAAGTTGGAATCCGTCGCCCAGTAATTGCCAAAATTGAAAAACCACAAGCTGTCGAAAACTTGCAAGAAATTGTTGATGCTTTCGATGGCATCATGGTTGCTCGTGGTGATCTCGGCGTAGAACTACCTATTGAAGATGTGCCATTAGTTCAAAAGCGTTGTATCGAGCTTGCTCGCGAAGCTGCTAAGCCAGTTATCGTTGCTACTCAGATGCTTGATTCCATGATTACTAATTCAACGCCAACTCGCGCCGAAGCAACTGACTGTGCGAACGCCGTTCTAGATGGCGCAGATGCCTTGATGCTTTCAGGTGAAACTAGCGTTGGCGCTTTTGCAATCCAAGCGGTTCAAGTTATGGCTCGCATCATTGTTAAAACCGAACAAGACATGATGGACCGAATTCGCCCTATGCGTACTCAACCAAAAACCAAGGGCGGCGCTATTACTAAGGCAGCTGTTGAAGTAGGCAAGATTGTCGATGCTAAATTCTTAGTTGCATTCACCAAGAGCGGTGATTCAGCTCGTCGCATGTCTAGACTTCGCTCACCAATTCCAATCTTGGCACTAACTCCAGATCCTGCGACTTTCAACCAACTAGCTCTTTCATGGGGCATTGAGTCCATGATTATGCCGATGGTTAGCCACACCGATGAGATGGTAAAACAAGTAGATACGTTGCTAGTTGAAAGTGGTCGTGGGGTAGTGGGCGAGAATGTAATGATCGTCGCTGGCTCACCTCCTGGAATTCCGGGATCCACAAATGCGATGCGTGTACACCGAATTGGCGATGCGATATCAGGCGCTGCGCCTGCGTATCGCTAACGGCTTGCGTTTCGCAGCCAATTTTCTTACCGCTACAATTGCCGTTCCAGCCTCGGTACTCCAACGGTAGAGAGGGCAGTCTCAAACACTGCATAGTGTCGGTTCGAATCCGACTCGAGGCACATGAG
>CAIXTG010000194.1 GCA_903922325.1 uncultured Actinomycetes bacterium | reverse complement strand
CTGGTTCCATTTCATATGTGCCACAAGATATCTATGTAGCCAATTCAACAATAGCTGCAAATATAGCCATTGGATATGACGAGGCTGAGTATTCGACTAAACGGATTAGTGACTCTTTAGTCATGTCGTCACTTGATTCATTTGTTGATTCTCATGAATTAGGAATGAAATTTAATGTTGGCGAAAATGGAAGTAATTTAAGTGGAGGTCAACGTCAACGTTTAGGAATAGCTAGAGCTTTATATAGCAACCCAAAAATGATAATCCTAGATGAGGCCACAAGTGCTTTGGATAGCACTACTGAAGCAGAAATATCAAATGAAATCTTGAAGCTAAAAGGGCAAGTAACTTTAATAGTAGTTGCACATAGACTTTCTACCGTGATTAATGCGGACAGAGTGGTTTATTTAGAAGATGGTGAGATTAAAGGTATTGGAACATTCCAGGAGTTGCGCGATCAAGTGCCTAACTTTAACGAAAATGCAAAAATTGCAGGCTACTAAATATATTTGCTGATTCTAAGCTTCAATCGAAGAAAGTTTCTTGTGATGAAGTATTTACTTAAATTGTGCTCATTCCACCCAGAATTGATCAAACTGGGAACTATGTATAATTTTGCACCAGATTCGTTAGCTCTCAAATTAAGATTAACATGTTCACATTCACTCGGGAATTTGTCGGCGCCATAATCAAATTTTTCAAAAATCCATTTTTTATAAATAGCAAATCCGCCAAATGCTGATTTAACTAAAATTGGTGCCGAATTTGGATCAATTTTAATCATTCTCTTCCAGATAAACTCTTTCCTCAGATCACGACTGTGTCCAGCTGAGTTTTCAATATCAATGAGAAAATTTCTAGGCATTAGCTGATCATGCCTCAAGGCATACAAGTCATAGTAAGGTGCAGACTGGTTTGCCATTAGCCCATCCCACTCTAGATTAAGCTTCATTGCACTAGATACGTCAATCGCCTTTAGCTTGGAATTCACGCCATCTAGATCGGCAACAATTATGTATTCAGAATCTTTATACTTAGGGTTCGTCCGTATCTCTTCTACGTAAGCATTTCGGCAGTATCTAATTCGTGATACCCGATCTGGAATTCTTTCCGCAAGGTTGCCTAGAGAGACAAAGTCTAATTTAGAAAAAGATTCCTTTAGTCTTGTGAGTTCTTTGATCGTTGAGTCATCAGAATCAGATTCGACTATAAAGACTTTGAGATCAAATTCGGTCCGTAAAACTTCAATTAATCTTGGAATCTCTTTAGATAAAGTCTTTGCCAGATTCCTTGCGGTTCCTACAAGTACGGCGCTTCTCATGCTGACTTATTTTACTTGGCGGAAATCTTTTTAAGTGAATCCAAATCTGCTAGAACCATTAGGTTCGCAAGTTTGTTCCAATGAGTTTCAGCTTTCCAGCCCAAAACTTCGTTTGCTTTGTCGGGTTTGGCAATTAAGGCGTCAACTTCCGTTGGGCGTAAATATCGATCCTCAGTCTCAACGTAGTCACGATAATCCAGGCCAACGGCGCTGAAGGTCGCTTCACAAAAATCTCTAACAGTGGCGCCTACACCTGTACCTACCACGTAGTCATCGGACGAATCTTGTTGAAGCATTAGCCACATGCTTTCAACATATTCCTTGGCGTAACCCCAGTCACGAATGGCATCTAGATTACCTAGATAAAGTTTGTCCTGAAGCCCCAATTTAATGCGAGCTGCTGCAATTGTTATTTTGCGAGTTACGAATGTCTCGCCCCGACGAGGTGACTCGTGATTGAAGAGAATTCCATTTGTTGCATGTAGTCCGTATGCCTCGCGATAGTTTCTCACTACCCAATAAGAGTAAAGTTTGGCTGCCGCATAAGGACTTTGTGGTGCAAAGTGGGAGGTTTCAGATTGTGGTGGTGGGGTACTTCCAAATAGTTCGGACGTAGAAGCCTGATAAAAACGTGTATCAATCTTTGCGGCTCGGATAGCTTCTAGTAATCTGATAGTTCCAACTGCATCCACTTGTGCCGTGAAGTCAGGCAATTCAAATGAAACTTTTACATGGCTCTGCGCAGCTAGGTTATAAATTTCTTGTGGCTCTATTTCACGAATTAAGTTTGCCAAGCTAACGCCGTCTGTGATGTCCCCGTAATGTAGGTGAAAATTATTACTTGTCTCATGCGGATCTTTATATAGGTGATCAATTCTTGAGGTGTTGAAAGTCGAACTGCGACGAATGATGCCGTGAACTTCATAACCTTTTTCAAGAAGTAGTTCGGCCAGGTAGGAACCATCTTGTCCAGTTACACCGGTGATAAGTGCGCGTTTCATTCGATACTTCCTTTAGCATTGTTGTTTATGAACCAAGCATAGGTTGAGGTTAAACCATCTTTTAGATCAATCTGGGCTTTCCAACCCAGATTATTAAGAAAATTAGTATCCAAGAGTTTTCGGGGCGTTCCGTTTGGCTTACTTTGATCAAATACAACAGTGCCTTCAAACCCAACTACTTTTGCGATGCTCTGAGCTAGGTCAAGGATTGAAGTCTCTTCCCCACTGCCCACATTTATAGCAACTGAGTCATCATAATTACTGAGTAACATCAAGCAAGCAGAGGCTAAGTCCTCAACATGCAAGAACTCACGCAGCGGCGTTCCGTCACCCCAGATCGTTACCTCAGGCAATTTATTTACTTTGGCATTATGAAACCTATGTATAAGTGCCGGCAGAACATGCGCAGTTTCTAGATCGAAGTTATCTCGGGGGCCATAAAGGTTTGTTGGCATAGCTGAAATCCATTTGTGCCCGTATTGCTTTCGGTAAGCCTCAACAAGCTTTAGGCCAGCTATTTTGGCAAGTGCGTATGGTTCATTTGTTGGTTCTAATTCGCCAGTTAGCAGAGCTGATTCAGGAATTGGTTGAGGTGCAAACTTGGGATAGATACATGAAGAGCCAAGGAAAAGAACTCTCTCAATATCGGAAGCATGTGCGGCATCTAAGAGATTGGTTTGAATTTGCAGGTTTACAGATAAGAAATCAACCGGGAAGGTTGAGTTGGCACCAATGCCACCAACCTTGGCTGCTGCTATTACAAGCGCATCAGGTTTAACTGATTTCATTTCAGTAAAAACGGCGTCTCGGTTTGTTAAATCAAGTTCTTTAGAACTTTTGCCGAGTACTTCATGACCTTGTTTCTTAGCTTCTTCTGCGATTGCGGAGCCAACCATTCCGTTGATTCCAGCAATATAAATACGCATGAGGCAATGTTATCGGCCTAGTGCTTTAAGTTTGGCAAAAACAAAACACCCGCCAATAACCCTTGGCGGGTGTTTTGTTTTCCCTAGAGGAGGAAGTAAAGAGTTATGAACCAGGCGTTACAGCAGGCTTTGCCTTTGCCAAGATTGCAGGTTTTACCGGCTTAGTTGGCTTGGCAGGCACAGTTGCTTTAGCTGCTGTGCGAGCGGCTTCGAAGGCGGCTTTAGCGGCTGCTTTGGCTTCCTTAGTTGTGGCTGCTGCTAGTGCGGTCTTAAGAGTTGCACGGGCTGCATCGATGGTGGCATGAGCGGCATCGGCTGCGGTGTGGCGGGCAGCTGCTGCGGCTTTGAAAGTGTCCATCTGGGCTTGGAATGCGGTGCGGGCTGCGACTCGATCGGCCTTAGTGGTGTCTGCGGCAAATGAGGTAGCTGGAGTGCTTAGTGCGAAGCCGGCGATTAATAGGGCGGCTACTGCGGTGCGAGATGTTTTCACGGAGGTCAGCCTTTCTTGTTGCGTTGGCGAGGTGCCTTTGCTTACAGGGCGATAGTGGGTGCTGACCTTTAGGAATCTCTGTGATGACTTTGCGAAGAGGGTGCGGGTTTAGGTGCGGGAAAGAGAAAAGGAAATCCCGCCCACGTGATGGGCGGGACAACCACATAAGTTAATGACCGAACAAGCCATGCAGGGGCTCACGCCCTCTGCATGACCTATTTAACCACCAATCATTATTACCGCGCAAT
>CAIXTG010000193.1 GCA_903922325.1 uncultured Actinomycetes bacterium | reverse complement strand
GCTGCTTTCTCATCTGCAATTTTCTTATCGGCAGCGGCTTTCTCGGCAGCAATTTCTGCAGCAGTTGGTGGCTGCAATTTCAATGTGTACACGAGCGTATAGGCAGATAAATCCGCTGGGTAAACTTTAGGGTCGCCCCCACGGAAAAAGCGCAGTTCTAACATTGAATCTTTTTCAAATTTCGTTGTATCAACATTAGCCATTGTAAACAAATCAATAATATATTTGTAGGTAACTTCACCGCCCCATGTCCATTGGTCAAAATAGAGCTGGCTAATTGAAACTGAATTTGAACCAGGTGCTATATATCCGAGGCCAACCCAGCCCGGATCAAACTCGGAGCAAGGCGCAAGTGTTTTGACTCCATTTAGGATTTCAATTGAACCTTGTTTGGGTGAGACAAAATCTGATGATTGTTCAACTAGATCTGGATGACAAGGTCCGGCCGTAGTTGGATCAAGGACTATTCCAATAGTTGCTAGCGGATTACTTAAATCTGCTGTTCCGTTCACTATGCGGTAGAAATTAAAAGATAGAACTTTCTGGGCATCAATTTTTTGTTCTTTACCGGCATCTTTAAAGAGTGAAACTACATATTCGTATGTGAAGTCTTTCCACTTCCAAGAATTAAAATCAGTTACTGTTACAGATTCACCTACTAGGTCATCGCGATCTCCATAGATGAATCTAGCTATGCCCGGATCGGTAGTAGTACATGGCGTCGTAAGTGCTTGCCCGTTAAGTAATAGACCCATCGATTGTCCTGGGTGAATGGAAAACTTGTTGATCTCAATTTTATCGGGCACGCAGATATCGGCAGCTTGAGCTACTTCGGGGCTGATAAGAAAAGAGCTTAATAACGCTAGAAATACTACTTTAAATGTAACTCTGGATGTGATTTTCATATTTTCCTCTTCTAACCAATAATTGCATCGTCTAATTGAATCTGAAAATAGTTCACAACATCTTTATTTTGAAACTTGGCATTCTTGGAAGTTACCTTTACGACCAAATTACCGGCACGGAATTTTTCTATGCTCGGCTGATCTTGGCTAAAACAGGCGATACTAAAGGTATCGCCGCTAATCATCGAACGTGGCATGCCAAGTACGTATGGGAATGCTTCAGCATTTAGATCTAGATAAACTGTCTTGCATGAAGAAGCTGCTTCGACAAATTGATTTTTTTCGATAGTACCTATCGCCATAGTTACATTTGGTAAGCCTTTGGGCACAGCGCTTACGAATTCAGCAACATATAGGAATGTTTGTTCATTAAGATATCCATAATCTGGGTCAACAACATCTTCTTCTTGAAGAGTTGAAGTGCTGCTCCACTCATGAAGCCCATCTATCATGCTATTGAAATTTTCTATCTGCACTTTATGACTGTAATTGGCTAGCGCAACATCGCCCTGATTTTGCCAGCTCCATCTGTATGTCCCAACCTTGTCAACGATGATATTGCCTTTACTATCTGTGCCCGCTGAGAGGTCTTTAACTGAATTAGAAAAGCTCTTGAAATCAGCCGAAGTACATAGTTTTCCATAGCAAGCTTTGTATGAGATATCTGTTTTATTTGCTCCAGTAAATGGAATGATCACTCTAACGCTTGCTGTGCTAAAGGGAGGGTTTTGAGTAGAGACTTTAACTTTGTATGTCTTGAAGGCTTTTAAATTCTTCTGTGTGGTTCCTTTAGTAACGACGATGCTAATGGACTTTGCCGACGGGTTTGAAACAGTGACTAAAATTCCCAAAGATTTTGAAGTTGCAGAATCTTTTTGAATCCAGTTGGTGCTCTCGATAGAAATGCTAGGTCCACTATCAGCAAACCCTTCAGCAAATGCACCCTGTCGGGGTGACATGAGAACCAAGATAATAAGTGCATAGAAAGCTGTCGTTTTTTTACTTATTCTCATTGCATTCTCCCCTGCTAGCCGTTATCGGTATCACCGTTTCGGCAGGCAAGATTTATGCATTCGAGCTTATGAAATTACTTAATTCCTATCACCAGTCGCACGCGACCTTGGAAATTAGGATCCGTTAATAGGTAATTAAGGGTTAGATCGCCGCTAAATGCACCAAACTCATTGATATGGGTGCCATAACTAAGGTCATAGCGACCAATTTGGCTATTGGTTTCGGTGGCATCGGCTGGAACCACAGTAAGGGTGCCAGCTAAACCTTTGGCGAATTCCGGAATTTCAGAGACTAGTTCGAGAAATTGGCCAGGTTCTAGCTTCACGTTAGTCGAGTATGTTATTGGATTCTTTCCATCACCTTTTAGATCCAAAATGATCACGCGGGCTTGATCAGAACTAGTCCCAACGCTTTCAATCACGCTCTGTTCATTCGCTGATGAGGACAAGCCAGAAGAGAAAATTACGTACAACCCAAAGCCCAGTGTGATGGCAGCAAGAAAACCAAAGCCGGTCAGTAGCCAATCGCGGTGGCGACTCTTGTTAGCTTTTAGAATTACTAGCTCTGCCAGATTTTCATTTGAAACTAAATTGATGCCGAGTCGTTCGAACTCGCGCTTGATTACATCGTCGATCTCTCTCATTTCTCGCCCCCTTTCTCTTCGACTAATTCAGCATCCTCTATGTCATCTACCGTAAGTTCGGGTCGGTTTTTATTCACTGGGGCTGATATTTCTTTGGTTCCTTGGATAAAACTTGCAACCGCTAATCTGCCGCGAGCTAAGTGTGAAGCAGCCGTGCCCATCGGCATCTGTAGTGATCTTGCGATCTCTTTGAGCGCATAACCTTCTTCATAAGTAAGAACCAATACAGCACGTTGTGCCGGTGTTAGAGATTTAAGGGCAGCGTGTACTAATAGGCGCTCAGTTATCTCATCAGTTGAATCGCTGCCGTCAATTGCAGCATCGAGTGACTCAAGTGTGGTTTCTAACTCATCCTTCTTACGAGCCCACTTACGTCGCAGGTCAGCATGCTTGCTAACCATAATTCGAATCGCATATGCCTCAAGATTTTCAAACTCTCTTACTTTTGCCCAACGGCGATATAGATCAATAAGGGTTTCCTGTAATACATCCTCAGAATTTTGAATATCGAAGCAAATAATCCGGGCGGCGCGCAGCAAAGTTACCTGGCGCTCATTCACCCAGGCTGCAAATTCTTGGTCATGCCGTTTGGCCAATTTTGCGCTCCCCGTAGAGGGCAAAGGCTAACCGAATGGCATCGAATAATCACTAGGGCAATCTTCTTGCCTGAGTGAACAGTCAATTAACTAGTAGGAATAGGTGCGATCTTTAACGCCTCTTGATCCCAAAGTACCTGTTTGCCTTTTGCCCACTTAATTTCATCGTAAATATATTGGCCAAATTTCGGATAGGCAGCTTCAGGTGTAATTCCAAATGATTTCTTAAATACACCTTTCCACGAGGGGCAAGTCAGTCCTTCTTGGCTAATTGGATAATCACAAACGCCTATCCACGCATCTTTGAGCCCAAGATAAAAACTTTGGATCGCATCATTTCCATAAGTTCCACCAAGATATTGAAATGCCATCGAACCTAGAATGTAATTAATCCAAGGGTCGCATTCGCTAGCTTTTTTACTTTCATTTTGCGCGAAAAAATCGGTCCAATATGAAACAGTTCTTGATTGAAAATCAGGATCTCCGCCAAGTGTTGGGATTCGGGAAAGTGCTTGCAGCCAGAAGTTTCTGTACATAGCTTGACTGTTGCGGCCTGCTAGCAAGAATCCGTAATAGTTAGCATTTCCTTCTCGTACCCAACACAACATTGGGGCCATTGAGTTGCCAAGTTCGTATCGCTGCACTACGTGAGTAAATTCATGTGAAGGTACTTGAGACCAGAATGCATCGCCCCAGTTTGCCTTGGTGCTTCCATTAAAGAATAAGGTGGCAACTTCACTCTTAGTGTTACCAGCTGCGCCTCCACCCATAAATCCATCTGGTTCGGCCTTGGCTCTTGCTAATTTCATATCTAGCCAGCCACCATCTAAAAGTGCTTCTGGCAAAACCATTTTCATATTGTCATAGATCCATTGGAATTGCGCTGACATAGAAATCCAGATTTTCAATGGTACGTTTAATGGACGCTCATTAGCGAAGAATTTCGCAGTGACATTTATATTATCGATAATCTGTTTCTCAAGAACTTTATCCATTTTGGGTTCAACTATAAATTCGATATTTGGAACTTCATCTGTTAGCCGCGATTTATAGGTCTTAATAAAGTCTTGGTAGGCGGCAAGTGTTAGAGGAGTTAAGTCCGTGGGATAAACAACGCTCTGAGTCGTTGGAGTAGGTGATGGGCTCGAAGTTGGCGTCGAGCTAGGAGTTGGAACG
>CAIXTG010000192.1 GCA_903922325.1 uncultured Actinomycetes bacterium | reverse complement strand
GTCGCCGAAAGTTCCAAGCATTTGATCACGGTATGTTCCGCCTAATCCATCGCATGAATCCTCAACAAGCCACAAGTTATGTTTCTTGGCTAGTTCTTGCACAATATCTAAATCAAATGGATTTCCTAAAGTGTGGGCCATCATGATTGCCTTGGTTTTCGTAGATATTGCCGCCTGTAAAGCGTCTACATTGGCTACATAAGTTTTCATATCTACATCTACGTAGACTGGTACTAAATTATTTTGAATTATGGGCGTAACCGTCGTTGGAAACCCCGCAGCTACGGTGAGTACCTCATCCCCAGGATGCAACTGTCTTTCACCCATCTTTGGACTTGTAAGCGCTGTGATTGCAAGCAAATTTGCAGAAGATCCTGAATTAACCATGTATGCGCCGCGCATGCCTACTGTCTTTGCAAATCTAGATTCAAATTTTTCGGTATACGGTCCAGAAGTTAGCCAAAAATCTAGTGATGCCTTTACTGCCGCTTCAATCTCAGGCTGCCCAAAAACTTTCCCAGTTACCGGAACTGCTGATGTTCCAGGAATGAATTCTTTAGGATAATGCATCTCATTTACGGCCTGACTTACCAACTCTTCAATCAAGTTGTTTGTTGGGGTCTTCAAGTTGACATCCTTTAGGTTATTGATCGAATTCTTGATAACTTCTAATAGCAAAGACTACTGTTTGAGTATGAAATATCCATTAGGCGAGCAGTTAAAGTCCCTTCAAGGCCCAATTTTGGTAACCGGTCACACGGGCTTCAAGGGGACTTGGCTAACTCTTTTGCTTGAAGCTCTTGACATCCCAGTTGTCGGTCTTTCGCTCCCTCCAGTAAAAAGTAGCCTATTTGAAAAGTGTTTTAGGCAAGGTGTTATACCGGAGATTTATGGAGATATACGCAACCACCAAACAGTGCTATCTGCATTTAAGGAGTATCAGCCATCAGCAGTCATTCACATGGCAGCCCAACCACTCGTGTTGGAGTCTTACAAAACGCCTGTGGAAACGTTTGAAACAAACGTAATGGGGACAGTAAATGTTCTTGATGCTTCCACTAAAAACTTTCACACGAAGTCTGTTATCTGTGTTACGACTGACAAAGTGTATAAAAATATTGAAACAAGAAAACGTTTTAATGAGAATGATGCACTAAGCGGCAAAGATCCCTATAGCGCGAGCAAAGTCGGAAGTGAAGCTGCGATTTCAGCATGGCAGCAAATTTCTCGAGTTAAGAATGGATTCCCCATAGTTTCGGTTAGAGCAGGAAATGTAATTGGTGGTGGCGATTCGTCCGAAGATCGTTTATTGCCAGATATTGTAAGAAGTTTTATATCGAATACATCTCCAATCTTGCGTAATCCTTCAAGTACAAGACCTTGGCAGCACGCATTAGATCCATTAATCGGCTACTTGAAAGCTTTAGACCTCTCTTTATCAAGTGCATCAAGTTCCAGTTATAATTTTGGCCCAGATGAAGAAAGTCTGAGCGTAAGTAACGTTGCCAAAATAGCTCTAAATGCCTGGAATGACTCTGATTTAACGGTATTAGAATCTGAAAACGAAATTTCAAATTTCGAATCTTTTACGCTGGAATTAGATTCAAGTCTTGCGGCAAGAGAATTAAACTGGTCCCCGTTATGGTCGCAAGAGGAAGCAATCAGATCCACAGTAATGTGGTGGAAGTTAGTTCAGTCCAAGCAGAAAAGTCCATTCGAAGCTTGTTCAGATGAGATTTTAAAAGCAATCGAAACTACAAATCGCAAAGATCACTGATTATCTTTCGAGTATTTTCAATTGTGGACTCCAGAGAAGGTTTCCTAAGTAGTAAAGGTTGAGAAGCTATAGATTCCCACAGCACCGGATTTGAATTAACTTCCTTGATAAACTCAACAAACTTTTCCATATTTGCAAAATCGGCTAAATTAATAATGGCTTTTGGATTTATATACCCTTCAGGATCTGATCCCCAGTAAATTGGTATAGCACCAGTTGCCCAAGCTTCAAAAACTTTTTCAGTCACGTAACCCGGGTATAAGTCATTTTCGAACGCAAACACAAATCTACATTGCCTTGCTATTTCTAATTTTGAGCTGACTAGTCTGCGACCAACACCGCCGTAGACATCTACACCCTCTATTTCCGATAGTGCACTTAAAGCATGCATACGGAATGGGTACGCCTTTCCAATGAATGCACAACAAAAATTTTTTCTTGATTTATAGTCAACGATTCTATTCTTCGACAAATCTTCTAATGTTATCGGTGCTCCAAGGTATGGTGAAGTGGTTGGAACTAGAATGTCTGAACTAGTTATCCACCACAAAGGTAGATAATGGTTTCTCC
>CAIXTG010000191.1 GCA_903922325.1 uncultured Actinomycetes bacterium | reverse complement strand
GCTGCTAGGCCTGAACGAATATCAAGTTTTGGTCCAACTTCAACCAATGATCCATAAGTAAGTCCAAGCATGCGAACTGTTGAAAAACTTGTCGCGGTATGTGGATCTAACTTATCGATATCAAGAGTCACGCCAATTGCTAAATCCTTTGTTGCGGCTTGTGCTGGTGCAACGAATGCAACTCCAGCAACCATCGCGGTACTGATACTAAATATTGCGAACTTCTTACTTAACTTCACCTTTTCTCCTTCCAAGGATGAATCCGGTTGGACCCATGCGGTGAAAAAAACCTTCAGGGATTTCCCCGACCCGTGAAAATTATCGGTAGAAAGAGGTTAGGTCAAGCGTAACTGGGTAACGGTTTGGCTACGTTTTTGTTATGCAAGCGTTGAGAACTAGCCCTCGGTGAGCGCTTGGCGAATTCGATTCTGAGAGGCAGAGAGTCGCTCTTTGGCGGATTTCGCATCGATATTTAGTAAAAGCATCAATATTGCGACTTTAACTTCATGTCCTGAGTCAGTTAGAGCGGCAGCTGATGCGGCCCTGGTTGCACCAGTGGCTTTTTCAATTATTCGAATTGCGCGATCTTGCAATTTTTCATTGCTGATCTGTAGATCAACCATCAAATTTCCAAATGTCTTGCCCAGACGGACCATGGTTACGGTTGAAATCATATTGAGAACTAACTTTTGCGCTGTTCCTGACTTCAATCGAGTAGAGCCGGCTAATAACTCAGGGCCAGAGTCAACATCGAGAGCATGAGCACTTCGCTTGCCAGCTTCGGAATTGGGATTACAGGTAATCGCAATAGTTAACGCACCAACTGAATTTGCATAATCAAGTGCACCCAGCACATACGGCGTGCGACCACTGGCAGCAATACCAACTACGCAATCAGTTGATTTTAGATTTATAGATTTTAAATCCGCGATACCAAGTTCGGGGCGATCTTCAGCACCTTCAGCAGGTAAGCGCAGGGCAGAATCGCCACCGGCAATAAAAGCAACAACTTGATCTGTGCTAACTGAAAAAGTTGGCCCACACTCTGCTGCATCAAGCACTCCAAGTCGCCCAGATGTTCCGGCGCCTAAATAAACCAAGCGCCCTCCTTGCAACATGCGATCTACAACTTCATCAATTGCTTTTTCAATACGAGGCAAAATTGCATTAACTGCTTTAGGAACTTCGGTATCGCTCTCATTCATTGCTTGTAATAGCTCAGAGATTGACATGACATCGAGCAGTTGGAACTTCGCGTCAACTTGTTCAGTGCGCAGAAGACCTAGCTCTGGTTCATTTTGATTAATTGTCATCATTGCCTCTCTAGTGCGCTAAGAATAGGCAGAGAAAAGGCCATTAAACAACTACTGTTTCGCTAGATTCTTGACCTGACTACGTCAAAGCCATAAGTTTGCTAAGTGATCATCTCTGCAGCCACTGTGCTTATCGATCAAGAACTGCAGAAAGAGGTATGGCTAGAGATCGAAGATGGCCTAATTCGTTCCATAAATACTGGAACAACCCCAGAATATGACTTTCGCTACGAAGGAATTTTGATCCCAGGTTTCGTAGATATTCATTGTCACGGCGGCGGTGGCGAATATTTTGGCAGTCTGACAGATTCAGAAATTGAGCAAGTAATTGCTACTCATCGCGCTGGCGGTACCGTAGCTGGATTAGCCAGTTTGGTCACCGAGCCAATTGAAAATCTAATTTCACAGATCAAGCGATTGGTTCCGTTTGCCCAGCGCGGAGAAATTGCCGGTATTCATTTAGAGGGTCCATATCTTTCACACGCTCGCTGTGGAGCACACGACCCTAATCTTTTGCGCACCCCAACTATTGCTGAAGTTCAAACTTTGCTTGATGCTGGTCAAGGTTTCATTAAGATGATCACCATCGCACCTGAACTCGATGGCGCGCTAGAAGTAATTGAGTATTTAGCAAAATCTGGGGTAATTGCAGCAATCGGTCACTCGCAATCAGATGCTGCAACGGCTCAAGCTGCGATAGATCGTGGCGCCAGTGTCGTTACTCATTTCAATAATGCCATGCCAAAAGTTGTTGACGGCCCGGGCACCATGAATTCTGCTGTCTTAAGTGAGTTGCGCGTAAGCCTGGAGTTGATTCTCGACGGCGAACATGTCGCCACAAATATCGTGCGTAATGTATTTGAAGCTGCGCCAAATCGTATAGTGATGGTTACCGATGCTATGTCTGCAGCTGGTTCAACTGATGGCACGTACAAAATCGCAAATCTAGAAGTAACCGTTAAAGATGGCGTGGCTCGATTGGCCTCAAATGGTTCACTGGCCGGAAGTACTTTGACGATGGCAAAAGCCTTTAACCACGCCTTAAATGAGATCGGAATAAGCATTACTGAAGCAGTCCATGCCGCTTCAACGCTGCCCGCTTTGATTTTAGGCCGTTCTGATTTAGGCGAAATTGCAGTTGGCAAAAGTGGTTTTCTAAATCATTTAGCTAAAAACGGAGAGATCACACCAATCAAATGTTAATTCGCCCAGCCACTAAAGCTGATTTGCCAGCCATCATGCAATTGATTCATGATCTTGCGTTATATGAAAAAGCCCCCGAGCAAGTTGAAACTAATGAAGCTGAAATTGGCGCAGCACTTTTTGCCGATGAGCCAAAAGTTTTCTGCTCAATTGCTGACCTTGACGGTGAAGTTGTCGGAATGGCAATTTGGTTTCTTAACTTTTCAACTTGGCAGGGCAAGCATGGCATTTACCTCGAAGATCTGTACATCAAACCTGAATTCCGAGGAAACGGGTTTGGCTTAGCGATGCTTAAGCACTTAGCTGCAATCTGTAACGAGCGCGGCTATGGTCGTTTCCAATGGTGGGTGCTCGATTGGAATACACCAGCAATTGAGTTCTATAAATCGCAAGGCGCAATTGCCATGGATGAATGGACCGTTTACCGCGTTAGCGGAGAAGCGTTAAAACAGCTGGGTAGTTAGAAACAACTAAAGATTAAGCGGTAGGTGTTTGCGCTAAATCTTCTGGTGAATCTGGTGTAATCGCTTTTGGCGAACCAGTGAAAGTGAATTTCGCATCAGCGCCTTCGCCTTCAACATCAACCACAATAATTTCGCCAGCTTTCAATTCGCTAAACAAGATGCGCTCTGAGAGTGAATCTTCGATTTCGCGTTGAATTGTGCGACGCAACGGGCGTGCACCAAGAAGTGGGTCATAGCCGCGCGCAGCAAGTAGATCCTTAGCTGCTTGAGTTAGCTCGATGCCCATATCTTTTGCCTTTAGTCGCTCATCAAGGGAAGCAATCATTAGATCAACGATCTGAATGATTTCATCCTTATGTAGTTGATGGAATACCACGATGTCATCAATCCGGTTTAGGAATTCTGGGCGGAAGTGCGACTTGAGTTCATCGCCAACTTTTGCCTTCATGCGCTCGTAATTTGAAAGATCATCAGATGAGTTCGCAAAACCAAGACCGGCACCCTTTGAAATATCTTTAGTGCCTAAGTTGGTAGTCATAATGATTACGGTGTTCTTGAAATCAACTACGCGACCTTGTGAGTCGGTTAGACGACCATCTTCGAGAACTTGCAAAAGCGAGTTGAAGATATCTGGGTGCGCTTTTTCGATTTCATCGAAGAGCACTACTGAGAATGGGCGACGACGAACTTTCTCAGTTAATTGACCACCCTCGTCATAACCAACATATCCGGGAGGCGCACCAAATAAACGAGAGGCTGTGTGGCGCTCAGAATATTCAGACATATCAAGTTGAATCAACGCATCAGCATCACCAAATAAGAATGAAGCAAGGGTGCGCGAAAGTTCAGTTTTACCAACACCTGAAGGGCCGGCGAAAATAAATGAACCACCTGGGCGCTTTGGATCTTTCAGACCCGCACGAGTACGGCGAATTGCTTGTGACAAAGCCTTGATCGCTTGATCTTGTCCGATTACGCGCTTGTGCAGTTCATCTTCCATGCGCAGCAAACGAGCGGTTTCTTCTTCAGTTAACTTAAATACTGGAATACCAGTTGCGATAGATAGAACCTGAGCGATGAGTTCCTCATCAACTTCAGTCACCTTATCGAGATCGGTAGCTTTCCAATTCTTTTCAGCTTCAGCTTTTTCAGTAGAAAGAGTTTTTTCAAGATCGCGGAAAGATGCGGCCTTTTCGAAATCTTGGCCATCAATTGCTGACTCTTTATCTTTGCGAGCAGCAGCGATCTTTTCATCGAATTCACGAAGTTCAGCAGGAGCTGTCATGCGCTTAATGCGCAAGCGTGACCCGGCTTCGTCAATTAGATCAATTGCCTTATCTGGCAAGAAACGATCTGAAACATAACGATCTGCCATGTTCGCAGCTGCTGCTAGAGCACCGTCGGTAATTGATACGCGGTGATGGGTTTCGTAGCGATCGCGTAGGCCTTTAAGAATTTCAATGGTGTGCGCAACTGAAGGTTCTTTAACTTGAATTGGCTGAAAGCGACGTTCAAGGGCGGCATCTTTTTCAAGGTGCTTGCGATATTCATCAAGTGTGGTTGCGCCAATTGTCTGTAGTTCGCCACGAGCAAGCATTGGCTTCAAAATGCTAGCTGCATCAATTGCGCCTTCAGCCGCACCCGCTCCAACCAAAGTATGAATCTCATCGATGAAGAGAATGATGTCGCCGCGAGTTTTGATTTCTTTCAGAACTTTCTTCAAACGCTCTTCAAAATCACCACGGTAGCGAGAACCAGCAACTAGCGCGCCTAAATCAAGTGAATAAAGTTGCTTATCCTTAAGGGTTTCAGGTACATCGTTCTTAACAATTGCTTGTGCTAAACCTTCGACAACTGCAGTTTTACCAACGCCTGGCTCGCCGATTAATACTGGATTGTTCTTAGTACGACGAGAAAGAACCTGCATAACACGTTCGATCTCTAATTCGCGACCGATCACTGGATCAAGTTTTCCTTCGCGCGCAGCTTGAGTTAAGTTGCGACCAAATTGATCAAGAACTAATGAAGTTGATGGAGTTCCTTCGGCTGGGCCATTTGCAGCAACTGCTTCTTTGCCTTGGTAGCCAGAAAGTAATTGAATAACTTGTTGACGAACCCGATTTAAATCTGCGCCGAGTTTTACTAATACTTGTGCAGCTACGCCTTCACCTTCGCGAATCAAACCAAGCAAAATATGTTCGGTACCGATGTAGTTATGTCCAAGTTGCAACGCTTCGCGCAGTGAAAGTTCTAGAACTTTCTTAGCGCGAGGAGTAAATGGAATATGTCCACTTGGTGCTTGCTGACCTTGACCAATAATTTCTTCAACTTGTGCACGCACGGCTTCGAGTGAGATGCCCATGCCTTCCATCGCTTTAGCAGCGACGCCTTCGCCTTCATGAATCAGACCAAGCAGAATGTGCTCGGTGCCGATGTAGTTGTGATTGAGCATGCGTGCTTCTTCTTGGGCTAGAACAACAACCCGGCGGGCACGGTCGGTAAAACGCTCAAACATGGGCGGTACTCCTTTATTCGTATCTCGCTTAGCCTAATGCCAGAGGGGTCAGGCTCGCGAGGTGGCTTTTGGGCCTAATTTACGCACTAGATATGCCAGTTATAACCAGCCTGGACCACAATTTATGCCCTGGTCGGGTTGCAAAGTTGGGCCAGCTTTAGAGAATTTTAAGCATTCGGGTATTGCCCAAGGTATTTGGCTTAACTGATTCGAGGTCAAGGAATTCAGCCACACCAGAGTCATAAGACTTAAGTAATTGAGCGTAGACCTC
This sequence comes from uncultured Actinomycetes bacterium, assembly GCA_903922325.1. Taxonomy (GTDB): domain Bacteria; phylum Actinomycetota; class Actinomycetes; order Nanopelagicales; family Nanopelagicaceae; genus Planktophila. Next base: position 11,015 of record CAIXTG010000191.1, on the reverse strand, counting down.
GGGCTCAACTGGGGTGCCTTGAATTTCTTCAAAACCATGTCGGCCAAAGAATTTGGTTTCAAAAGTTAAACAGAAAATTCTAGCCAAACCGAGTTCGCGAGCACGATCAATAATTCGTTCCAGAATTTGATTACCGATTCCTTTGCCACGCAAGTTTTCATTAATTGCAACCGAGCGAACCTCGGCTAAATCTTCCCAGAGCACGTGCAGGGCACCGCAACCAACTACTACTCCATCTTCAACTGCAACCATGAATTCTTGCACGCTCTCATAGAGGGTCACAGTTTCTTTTTGTAGCATGCGACCGTCGGAAGCAAAGTTAGCAATTAAATTATGAATGCCTTTAATGTCACTAGTGCGAGCCGGTCGAACTTCGATCATTACTCAATCTCCGGCTTAACTAATGGGAACAATATTGTTTCGCGAATTCCTAGCCCCGTTAACGCCATTAGCAAACGATCTACGCCCATACCCATGCCACCCATTGGCGGCATTCCAAATTCCATCGCACGTAAGAAATCTTCATCAACTTGCATTGCTTCAACATCACCCTTAGCGCCAAGGCGAGCTTGCTCAACTAACCGATCACGTTGAATAACTGGGTCAATAAGTTCGGAATAGCCAGTTGCTAATTCAAAACCTTCAACGTAGAGATCCCACTTTTCAGCAACGCCAGGAGTTTCGCGATGTGCGCGAACTAGTGGCGAAGTATCAACTGGGAAACCCATTACGAAAGTTGGTTCGATTAACTGATCTTTAGCAACATGCTCAAAAATTTCTTCAGCTAACTTACCCGCAATCCAAGCCGGATCAATTTTCAAACCTAACTTCGTGGCGATGCGCTTTAGATCTTCCATTGGCGTTAGCGCAGTTACGGTTTCGCCCGCACCTTCGGAAATCGCGTCATATAGCGATATTTCGCGCCACTTTCCACTGAAATCTATTTGACGGCCATCTTGATGAGTGACCAGAAGTGAGCCTGCAACAGCCATTGCGGCATTTTGAATAAGAGATTGAGTTAGTTCAGCAATTGAACGCCAGTCACCATATGACTGATAACTCTCGATCATGGCAAATTCTGGTGAGTGAGACGAGTCAGCGCCTTCGTTACGGAAATTGCGGTTAATTTCAAATACTCGTTCGATGCCACCTACAACGCAACGCTTTAGGAAAAGCTCTGGTGCGATACGCAAAAAGAGATCCATGTCGTAGGCATTACTAAATGATTTAAACGGACGAGCGGCTGCGCCACCATGTTGAACTTGCAACATTGGAGTTTCGACTTCAATGAAGTCACGCTCGTGGAATGTTTGACGTAATGAACGCATGACAGCCGGACGCATGCGCGCTGTTACTCGAGCCTCAGGTCGCACAATTAAATCTACATAACGCATGCGGACGCGAGTTTCTTCAGAAAGTGGATTATGTTCATTAGGTAACGGGCGCAATGATTTTGACGCAAGTTGCCAAGAATTAGCCAAAATCGAAAGTTCGCCACGCTTTGAAGTAATAATCTCGCCAGTAACACTAACAATGTCGCCCAGATCTATCTGCGTCTTCCAAGCGTTAATTGAATCTTCGCCAACTTTGTCGAGTGAGAACATTGCTTGTAGTTCAGTGCCATCACCCTCGCGCAGCGTTGCGAAGCAGAGCTTGCCGGTATCGCGCTTAAAGATAATGCGGCCAGTCAAACTTTCAATATCACCGGTGGCGGTATCAGTTTCTAGCGCTTGGTACTTAGTACGAATTTCGCTAAGTGACTTAGTGCGAGCAACTGCAACTGGGTATGGCTCGATGCCTTGGGCAATTAAGTCGGCACGCTTTTCGCGGCGGATGCGTAATTGCTCAGGTAGATCTTCACCGATAACTGGGGTCTGCTCGCTCATAAGAAGTGCAGTCTAACTGCTACTGATTGCGCTCGTGAATCAGACGCAAACCGATCAACGTTAGATCTGGTTCGTGTTCATCAATCGTCTCGGAAACGCCCAAAATTAAGGGCGCCAGGCCGCCAGTTGCAACAACGGTTGGCGTATCGCTGTAGCTCAATGCGAGTTCTTCGGAAATGCGATTTACCAAACCATCAACTTGGCCAGCAAAGCCATAGATAGTTCCAGATTGCAGCGCTTCAACAGTGTTTTTGCCAATTACCGATTTAGGTAGAACTAATTCGACTTTACGAAGTTGTGCCGCTCTGGCAGCCAGTGCCTCAACTGAGATTTCAATACCGGGTGCGAGTGCGCCGCCTAAAAATTCGCCAGTTGGTGAAACCACATCGAAATTTGTCGAAGTTCCAAAATCAACCACGATCGCTGGGCCGCCAAATAAAGTATGAGCGGCTAAGGTATTTACAATTCGGTCAGCGCCAATTTCTTTTGGATTATCAACCAATAGTGGAACTCCGGTTTTGATACCTGGCTCAACGATGGTTGTTGGCACATCTTCAAAATAATCAGCGATCATGCGACGCAGCTCGCGTAGGGTTGCAGGAACAGTGCTGCATATTGCTAAGCCGGTTAAGTCATATTCCGAAACTAGCGCTTCGTATTGCAACCAAAGTTCATCAGCTGTGTTACGTGGGTCGGTCTTGACTCGCCATGATTGAGTTAAATTCGCACCTTCGAAAATTCCTAATACGGTATTGGTATTACCAACATCTACAGTTAACAACATATTTATTTGCTCCTTACGTCGAGGCCGATATCGAAATTCTTTGCCGAATGTGTAAGCGCACCAATCGCTAGGTAGTCAACGCCGGTTTCGGCATATGAGCGAGCTAGATCTAGTGTGATGCCGCCAGATGCCTCTAACTTAGTTTGCCCATTGACCAGTGAAACAGCTGCTCGACATTGTTCAGTTGTCATATTGTCGAGTAGTACTAAATCTGGCTTTAGCGGCAGAACTTCGGCTAACTGTTCCAAAGTATCAACTTCAATCTCAATCGGTGCAGTTGGAAAGGCGCTGCGAACGGCGCTAAACGCTGCTTTCACGCCACCTGCTGCGGCAATGTGATTGTCCTTAATCAGAGCTGCATCAGATAGTGACATTCGATGATTAGTGCCACCGCCCATGCGAACCGCAAACTTTTCTAATTCGCGCCAGCCCGGTGTTGTTTTTCGGGTATCACGAATTTCGCACTTGGTGCCAGCAATGGCTTTAACCCATTGGTTAGTTAACGTAGCAATGCCAGATAAGTGACCTAGGAAATTCAGTGCGGTACGTTCAGCTAATAAAATTGCACGCGCATTTCCGGAAACTCTAATTAGGACATCTCCGGCTTTAACGAAAGCACCTTCGGCTACTAGAACTTCAATGCCAGTAACTGCGACTTCAGTCAAAACAGCTTTAGCCATTTCAATACCAACAACCACGCCAGATTCACGTGCTACAAATTCTGCCTGCAGCTCGGCATCAGCACCTATAGTTGAAACCGAAGTCACATCTACTCCCCCGGCTAAATCTTCAGCAAGTGCGGCCTTTACTAAATCACGATTAATCATTTATTTATCACCTGCGCATATTCAGTTGCCCAATTACCAACTTCATCAATTTTCTGCACAATTCTCTTTTCCCAAGCGGCACTTGTCTCTGGAAAATCTTCGCGCCAATGTGAGCCCCGAGTTTCTTGTCTGATCAATGCTGCTCGCAAAATTGTTTGGGCAAGTTGAAATAGATTGCTGGTTTCCCAAGCATCTACTTGTGGTGCATCACTATGCCGAGCTTCGAGTCGAGACAATGTATTGCTAGTTTCAATCAGCGAATCTGCTGACCGCAATACGCCGGCACCACGACTCATCGCGGTTTGTAGATCTTTGCGAACTGCCGGATCAAGCAAGAAAGCTTGGCTGGTATTTTCAACTGGTTCAGATTCGGCCGGCAAATTTGCGGCAATATCTGCTGCAATACGAGCACTGAAAACCAAGCCTTCTAAGAGTGAATTTGAAGCTAAACGGTTAGCTCCATGAACGCCAGAACAAGCGGTTTCACCGCAGGCATATAGCCCAGGAATACTGCTGTGACCGTTTAGATCTACGCGTACTCCACCTGAGGCATAGTGCGAAGCTGGCGCCACTGGAATTAAATCTTTACTTGGGTCAATTCCATGCGACAAGCAAGATGCGCTAATTGTTGGGAACCGCTCAGCGAAACCAGTTAAGTGGCGAACATCAAGCCAGACATGGTCTTGTCCGCTCTCTTTCATTTTGCGCATGATTGCAATTGCAACAACATCGCGAGGAGCTAATTCAGCTAGCGGATGTAAACCTTGCATAAATCTATTTCCGTTGTTATCAACTAAATATGCACCTTCGCCACGCACAGCTTCAGAAATTAAAGGTTGCTGACCACGTGATTTTCCACCTAACCAAAGTACGGTCGGGTGAAACTGAATGAATTCCACATCTGCAATTTTTGCACCTGCGCGAAGTGCAAGTGCAACTCCATCGCCAGTAGATACCGATGGATTAGTGGTGCTAGCAAAAACTTGTCCGAGCCCACCGGTGCCTAGTACAACAGCTTTGCCAAGTGCTTGACCAACGCCATCGCGCGAACCAGCACCGATTACGTGCAAGGTGACTCCGCATACCCGCCCAGTTTTATCTTTCAACGCATCTAGCACCAAAGCATCTTCAACAACTTCAATCTGCGGATCATTGCGAACTGCAGCTAATAACGCACGTGAAACTTCAGCGCCTGTTGCATCGCCACCGGCATGCAAGATGCGATTGCGTAAATGACCGCCTTCGCGAGTTAGTGCAATCTCGCCATCAGCTTCAGTATCAAATTTGGCACCACGTTCAATTAACTTGCGCACTGCCTCAGGGCCTTCGGTTACCAAAACGCGAACTGCTTCTACATCGCAAAGCCCGGCACCTGCCGTCAAAGTATCTGTTAAATGGGCCTCTGGTGAGTCACCATCACCAAGTGCTGCGGCAATTCCGCCTTGCGCCCACTTAGTTGAACCTTCGTCCACTTTTGCTTTAGTCACAATCAAAACCGATAACCCAAAAGTGCGCAGCTGCAACGCAGTAGTCATGCCCGCAATTCCAGAGCCGACCACGATTACATCGGCGCGCGAAGTCCAGCCTGGCTTAGGGGCTAGTAGCTTCATGAGTTAGTTTCCACAACTGCATTATCTAGCAATCGAACCCCATTTACCCAACCCGCGATGATGGCCCGCTTGTTTTGAGTGGCTGAGTTAGCTATTTGAAAAGTTTTCTCGTCAATTACTTCGGCGTAATCTAATTTGAAGGCCGGCTCAGTTGCCAAGATTTCGTGCATTCGAGCTGGTTCATTTAGCGCTTTAGAAATAATTAGCGCCGCAGTTCGATCTGATTCAGTTAGCCGAACATTTCGTGAAGATAAAGCTAAACCATCAAACTCACGCACTGTCGGCACTGCAGCTATTTCGATCTTTTTAAAATGGTTTTTAATCAGCCACAATTGCTGGAAATCTTTCTCGCCAAAAACTGCAGCACTTGGTTTAACAATTTCGAATAAACGATTAACCACAGTTAAGACACCTGCGAAATGCCCGGGTCGTGATGCGCCTTCATAAAGATCACCAACTGCGCCAGCAGAAATCTGAACTGGCTCACTGGGATAAATTTCTTCATAATTTGGAAACCAAACTTGCGTAGCGCCAGCCAAAGTTGCGATCTGGATATCAGTTTCTGGCGTACGCGGATATTTTTCTAGATCAGCAGCATCGCTAAATTGCAGCGGATTAACAAAAATGCTTACAACTACCTCTTTATCTAATTCGCGAGCACGCTTAATCAACGCTTGGTGCCCCTTATGAAGGGCGCCCATTGTCGGAACTAGTACGGTCATCTTTTGGCTCCAGTCCTTTCAGGTACCGGGCGATGCTTTCTTATTCTAAATCAGTATTTAGTAGATCCGAAATCCGGCCGTGTGTGAGCAGGATTGCCTCGGGCTCAATCTCAAACCAGGGTGCTAAAACAAAGCGACGCTCGTGAGCTCGTGGGTGTGGAAGCGTCAATTCCTCATCATTGACTAATAATCCGCCAAATTGAATTAGATCTAAATCAATTACCCGTGGCCCCCAATGAATTTCGCGAGTGCGACCCATCGCAGTTTCAATTCCATTTAATACTGCCAACAAATCTTTAGCTGGCAACTCTGATTCGACAATTGCAACCGCATTTAAGTAATCGGGTTGCCCTGGCCCACCTACTGGCTTTGTTTGCAGATAACTTGAGACTGCAATTACTTCGGTGGCTTCACGTAAAAGTGCGACCGCTAAATCCAAATTTGCTTTCGGGTCTCCGATATTGGCACCTAACGAGACTACGGCTTTCATCGAGTGCGAATAACCATCACATTAATATCGCTGGTGACCGCGTTAACTGGTGCACTTGGTTTGTGAACTGTAACTAGCGCGATTTCGACCAAACTTTCAGTTGCCAAAATTTCATCAGCAATCACGCCAGCTAACTTCTCAATCAATTTATAAGGTGCGCCAGTTATGGCAGCAACTACTAAATCACAGATTGCGCCGTAGTCGACAGTATCGGCTAAATCATCACTCTTCGATGCTTTTTCCAGATCAAGAATTAACTCAACATCGACAAGGAACTCTTGGCCATTCTTAGTTTCCTCGGGAAATACGCCGTGATAGCCGAAACTTTTAATGCCATTGATGCGAATTGAATCATTCATTACAAGACCGCCTTGTTAGCTGCTACTCCATGAACTCTAACTGCCCAGATACCGCTTTGGCTAAGTTGCTTGGTTAGCGCAACCGTTGCAGCTTCGCGCGAAGTTGGGTCATCGCCACCTAAGAATCGTTTCCGTGATGCGCCAACAAGTACTGGGTATCCGAGAACTACAAATCGCCCAATTTCCTCGATTATTGCCCAGTTATGAGCCGGCTCCTTAGCAAAGCCAATGCCGGGATCAATGATTAAATTTGATTTACTCACACCTGCTGAAAGTGCTGCTTCAATTCTTAAATTTAATTCGACTATTACTTCATCGACCACATTTGTGTAAACCGCCAAATTATTCATCTCTTTAGAATGACCACGCCAATGCATCGCGATGTACGGAACTTTTAGCTCGGCAGCAGTATCCAACATTGCAGCATCTGCCAAGCCACCACTTACATCATTAATTATTGAAGCTCCAGCAATAACGGCAGCCCGCGCAGTTGATGCCCGCATAGTGTCGATACTTATTGGTTTACCAGCATCGACCAACTTTGAAATTACATTTATTACTCGGCGTTCTTCTTCGGCGGGTGAAACTCGTTCGGCACCTGGCCGAGTGGATTCACCACCCACATCAATAAGGTCGGCACCTTCGGCAATTAGTTTTAGACCGTGCTCAACTGCATCGGGATAAGTGAAATGTTCGCCGCCATCGGCAAAGGAATCTGGTGTTGCATTAAGAATTCCCATTACCAACATGGTTTATCTACCGAGCTGTAATTAGTGACATCGCTTCGGCGCGAGTAGCCGGATCGCGTAATACTCCGCGCACTGCGCTGGTGATTGTGCGGGCCTCAGACTTACGAACTCCGCGCATTGACATACACAAATGCTCACAGTCGATAATTACAATTACGCCCATTGGCTTCAAAATCTCCATCATGGCATCGGCGATTTGTGAAGTCATACGCTCTTGAACTTGAGGTCGTTTCGCAAAAACATCTACGAGGCGAGCAATTTTCGATAGCCCAGTGATTTTTCCATTTGGAATATAACCAACATGGGCAACGCCGTGGAACGGGGTTAAGTGATGCTCGCACTGTGAAAACAGGTCAATATCCCTAATAATCACGAGTTCTTCATGGCCAATATCAAAAGTAGTGGTTAGAACATCTTCTGGTGATTGGTACAGACCGGCGAAGTTTTCCGCCATTGCTCGCGCTACTCGGGCAGGAGTTTCTTTTAAACCATCGCGCTCAGGATTTTCACCAAGTGCAAGTAGAAGTTCGCGAACTGCTGCTTCAGCGCGTGCTGCATCATATGGCTGCTTGGCGCGGCCATCACCATCTTCAATCGAAATTGAATTTATCTCACTCACTAGATTTCTTTCTGGTGCGAGGTTTCTTGGCTTCAACTACTTCTTCGACTTTGGCTCGCGCCGGAATTTCTACAGGTGGGATATCTGACGGAACGCGAGTGATTGATCCGGTCCAAGCTGGCCGCTCTGCCCATGACTTAACTCGCTTGAAGATTATGGCGATGTCATCTTTATTAATGGTTTCGCGATCAAGTAATTCAAGAACCATGGCATCGAGAGTTTTGCGGTTGGCAACCAGAATATCGAAAGCTTCTTGATGCGCGTTTTCAATTAACTTACGAACTTCGACATCAATAATTCCAGCAACTTTCTCAGAGTAGTCACGTTCGTGACCATAACTACGACCCATAAATGGTTCGGAACCATCGGTGCCAAGTTTGATCGCACCAATTGCTTCGGTCATTCCATATTGCGTAACCATTGCTTTAGCAAGAGCGGTAGCTTTTTCAATATCATTCGATGCGCCAGTAGTTGGATCATGGAAGATAAGTTCTTCAGCTGCGCGTCCACCAAGTGAATATGCCAATTGATCGAGCAATTGATTTCGGGTAGTTGAATACTTATCGTCATCAGGCAAAACCATGGTGTAACCAAGTGCGCGTCCGCGCGGCATGATGGTGATTTTGTGAACTGGATCAGTGTGTGGCAATGCGTGCGCAACAAGAGCGTGACCAGCTTCGTGATAAGCCGTAACCAAGCGCTCTGAGTCCGACATTAAGCGTGATTTACGCTGTGGGCCAGCCATTACGCGGTCGATAGCTTCATCGAGTTCGCGATTACCAATTTCTTTTTTGAGTTCACGAGCTGCAAGTAGAGCTGCCTCGTTAAGTACATTCGCTAAGTCGGCGCCGGTAAATCCAGGAGTACGACGGGCGTATTCGAGAAGTACTAAATCTTTTGCAACAGGTTTACCTTTTGCATGTACTTGCAAAATAGCTTCGCGTCCTTTGAGGTCTGGGCGATCAACTGCGATTTGGCGATCAAAACGTCCTGGCCGAAGTAGTGCTGGATCTAGCACGTCAGGACGGTTAGTAGCTGCAATCAAAATTACTTGACCATTTGCTTCGAAGCCATCCATCTCAACTAAAAGTTGGTTCAGTGTTTGTTCGCGTTCATCGTGACCGCCACCCATACCTGTTCCGCGTTGACGACCTACAGCATCGATTTCATCTACGAAAATAATTGCTGGTGCATTTGCTTTCGCTTGAGTAAACAAATCGCGCACTCGCGCAGCGCCAACACCGACAAACATTTCCACGAAGTCAGAGCCAGATATTGAATAGAACGGTACGCCCGCTTCGCCGGCAACTGCGCGTGCCAATAAAGTTTTGCCTGTACCCGGTGGGCCATAAAGCAAAACACCTTTTGGAATCTTGGCACCAAGTTCGGCGTACTTAGCTGAGTTAGCTAAGAAATCTTTAATCTCATGTAATTCGGAAATTGCCTCATCGGCACCTGCTACATCGGCAAAAGTAGTTTTTGGTACTTCGTCACTTTGCAATTTTGCGCGTGATTTACCAAAACTAAATACCTTATTTCCACCTTGTGATTGGCTGAGCATAAAGAAGAAGAGCAAACCAATAATTAGAATTGGTGCTAACGAGAATAAGAAGCTGAGAATCAGTGGCGTCTTAGGGACTTCAATGTTCCAGCCATTTAATGGTGGATTTGCGCTCAAAGCATCAATAATTGTTGGCTCTTGGCGAACTACATATGATGCCTCGACTTGGGAAGCTCCGTTGATAGTTCGTCCAGGCTTTAGTTCAACCCGAATTATTTGATCTTTATCGATAACTGTTGCGCTCTTTACCTCAGACTGCGCAATTGCATCGAGAATTTGAGAAGTGTTTACCTTAGTAAAAGCGCTGCCCGCACCAGAAATCTGACCGAAAACCGAGACCGCAATAATTGCAAAGACAATCCAGAACAGCGGACCGCGGAAAAGTCGACCAGCTTTCGTGGCTGGTTTCTTATCGCCCCGCTTAGTAACGGTCTTAGTTACTTTCTTTTTCTTATCCTTTTTAATTTCGTCAGTCATATTGCTTCTATTCGTACATGTGCTTTGCGAGCACACCGATAAATGGCAAGTTGCGATACTTCTCATCAAAATCAAGTCCGTATCCAACAACGAAATCAGTTGGAATATCGAAACCTACATACTTAACCGCAACTTCAACTTTTGCTGCTTCTGGTTTACGCAGAATAGCCAAGATATCTACATTGGCAGCGCCACGAGATTCGAGATTCGACTTTAACCAAGAAAGAGTTAAACCTGAGTCAACAATATCTTCAACGATTAAAACATTGCGGCCCGTAATATCGCGATCTAGGTCTTTCAAAATACGAACCACGCCGCTTGATTTTGTGCCAGAACCATAAGAAGAAACTGCCATCCAATCCATTTCGAGATGACGTTGCATTGCACGAGTTAAATCAGCCATCGCCATAACTGCGCCTTTTAATACGCCAACAAGTAGTACGTCACGACCTTCGTAATCAGCATCAACTTGTGCTGCTAATTCTTTAATCCGTGCCTGTAGATCTACTTCGCTAACTATTACGCGCTCGATATCGCTTTCAATAACTGATAAATCCACGATGCTCCTTCATTGATATGGCAGGCTTACTTAAATTAGCGGGACAGGAGCGAAAGTCTGCCCGAAATTCGCGAAACCTTCACACCGCCGGGGAGGCTACAAGCGCCTTGACCATGCCAAGAGGTGACAAAAGCCTCAACTGATGCCACATGTTCGGCGGTAATTGAGCCCATTGGCGCTCCCGCGGCATAAATTGCCTTGCGTAAGAGGCGAGTTCGGACTGCCTTAGGTAGATCAGCCAAAAGCGAAATCTCAAGATCGGCTAGATCAAGTTCAGCTGCAACTTGATTCGCCCACCCATCGAGAGCATCGGCATCATCGCGCAATAGATCGGCACTGCGGGCAAGTGCTTCGGTAATTCCGGGGCCGATG
>CAIXTG010000190.1 GCA_903922325.1 uncultured Actinomycetes bacterium | reverse complement strand
TGTAATGCAAATATCTGACCTTGCTAAAGCAGGATGTTCGGTCTGGTTAGATGATCTATCGCGAGCTAAGTTAACTGGCACCGACGCTCATTCGCTGCCTCCTCGCATTAAGAACTCTGGTGTAGTTGGCGTAACAACTAATCCCGCAATTTTCAAAGCGGCTATCTCAGATGCCACCGAATACTCAGCCGACATTGCTGCCCTGAACGGCAAGTCAGTCGAAGAGGTAATTACCAAGCTAACAACTGATGATGTGCGAATCGCTTGTGACTTGTTTACTGATATTTACCGATCAAGTAATGGTTTTGATGGCCGGGTCAGCATCGAAGTAGATCCACGCTCTGCGCACGACACAGCGGCCACGGTCAAAGAAGGTAAATCACTCTGGCAAATAATTGACCGTCCTAATGTATTAATCAAAGTTCCAGCTACTTTGGCAGGCCTTCCTGCCATCACCGAGTTAATTGGTGCTGGAATTAGCGTTAACGTGACTTTGATCTTTTCAATCGAACGCTACCTGCAAGTTATCGAGGCCTACATTGCAGGCATCGAACTTGCTGCCAAGAACGGAATGGACTTAACTCAGATACATAGCGTTGCTTCATTCTTCATAAGTCGCTTAGATACTGCGATTGATCCAATTTTAAAATCTGATGGTGGCGTTCTGGCGCATTCGCTTTTAGGTGCGGCAGCTATTGCAAATGCTCACTTGGCATATGAAAAGTTTGAGCAGGAATTCGCCACGAATCGATGGAGTGATCTTGCGCAAAAGGGTGCCCATGTTCAAAGACCACTCTGGGCTTCAACTGGTGTTAAAGATCCAGCTTACGATGACACTCGCTATGTCCTAGAACTAGTTGCCCCTAATACCGTTAACACTATGCCGCAGAGCACGCTAGATGCGGTTATTGATCATGGTGTTTTCAAAGGCAACACCATTACAGGTAAATATGACGAAGCTCGTATCGTCTTTACCCAACTAGCTGAACTTGGAATTTCGATCGAAAAAGTCACTGCCGACTTAGAAACTGATGGTGTTAAAAAATTCGCTGATGCCTGGAACGAACTCTTGGCTAGCGTTAAAGGAGCAATGGCTTAATTGTTGAAAATATCAGGAAATTCGATTGGCCAGATAGAGCGAGAGAGCGAGCTATACAAAAAGATCGCAGCCGTAAATCCCAGATTAGCCGCTAAGGATTCAACTATTTGGGGCTCTGCCGCTCAAGCCGAAGCCAGTATTCGCTTGAATTGGATCGATGCTCCCGAAAGTTCTCGTGAACTCTTGCCGCAGCTAGACGCAGTAAGTGCGAAGTTCCGTAACCACAAACGCGTTGTTCTTTGTGGCATGGGTGGTTCTTCCCTTGCCCCAGAAGTTATTGCTGCGACTTACCGAAAAGAATTGTTTGTCCTCGATTCAACCGATCCGGTTTATATCCATCACGCTCTCGCTGGTGATCTTCGCGAAACTGTTGTGGTTGTTGGCTCTAAGTCGGGATCAACCATTGAAACAGCGTCGCAACGTGCGCTATTTGCCGAAGCTTTTCGTACGTTAGATTTAGATCCAGTAGACCACATGGTTATAGTGACCGATCCTGAATCGCCGCTAGACAAAAGCGCTCGGGCCGATGGTTACACAGTTATTAATGCTGATCCCAAAGTTGGAGGACGTTTTAGCGCTCTTACCGCTTTTGGTTTAGTGCCGGCTGCTTTAATTGGCATCGATCCTTCAGTTTTACTTGATGCCGCAAGTGATGCAAAGAAGCAGATTCTAGATTCAAATATTGCCATCGATATTGCTTACTTAATCTGCAGAGCTGGCCAGTATTTAACTTATTGCGATTCACCTGCAGCTCCTGGATTATCAGATTGGATTGAGCAACTTGTTGCTGAATCAACTGGTAAGAATGAGGTTGGTCGCTTGCCAATTGTGATTGAGAATTCAACCGCAGCCGCTGGAGGCGATGCATTCAGCATTGCTTTTGACGGTAGCGCTGACTTGGTAATTTCAGGTGATCTTGGCGAACAGTTCTTCCTTTGGGAATGGGTAACTGCACTGGTTGGCGCAGCACTTGAAATAGATCCTTTTAATCAGCCGAATGTAACTGAAGCGAAAGAGGCAACCAGTGCGCTTTTAACTGAATGGAACGGCGTTCTGCCTAATTTCACAGCTGATGCCGTCGATGGTTCAGTTGAGATATTTGGAGTCGGTTCTGATTTAACTGCGGCGCTTCGTAACTTTATTGCTGAAATTCCTGATGGCGGTTACGTTGCAGTGATGGCATATCTAGATCGCAGTGGAGATCGCGATTTGGCAAAGTTGCGCGAAATTATTGCCCGCAAATCTAATCGACCAGTTACTTTCGGTTGGGGGCCACGTTTCTTGCATTCCACCGGACAGTTCCATAAAGGCGGTCAGCAAAACGGTGCCTTCTTGCAGATCACTGGTGTTACCAATGGTGATGTCGTGATTCCAGGACAAAGCTACGGATTTAAGACTTTGATCATGGCTCAAGCACTTGGTGATTTACGTGCCCTTGCTAAAAGAAAATACCCGCTGCTGCGATTACATTTAAGTGATCGAAGTGCGGGTATTGCTCAACTGCTTAAAGCCGCCGAAGCGCTTTAATTATTCGTCATCATCTCCGTGTAGTTTACGAAGAGCATCAGCCAGAATCTTTTCGCCTTCAGCTGCGCTGCGACGTTCTTTAACATAAGCCAAGTGAGTCTTATATGGCTCGTTCTTAACTGCAGAAGGTGGATTGTTCTTATCTAAACCTGCTGGCAGACCACACTTTGGGCAATCCCATTCAGCCGGAATAACAACGCCTTCTTCTTTAGCAAAAGATGGTTTTACTTCGTGGCCCTTGCCGCACCAATATGAAACATGGAAACGCTCAATTGATTCACCGCGTTCAGCCTCGCCCATTGGGCCAGCACCGACACGACTTCCGCGAATTGCACTACCCATTTGAGCTCCTTAAAAAGTGAACGAGAAAAGAAAAATTAAGCAGATTTCAGAACAAGACTTAGCGCAACCACGCCTGAGAACCAGAGGCCGCCAACCACAATTGTGATGCGATCAAGGTTCTTCTCAACTACTGAAGATCCACCGAAGTTTGATGAAACACCACCACCGAATAAATCGGAAAGTCCGCTGCCTTTACCCTTGTGCAATAAAACCAAGAGAATCATCAGAACGCTGGTAATGATGAGGATGATTGAAAGTGCGAGCTTCACGAATAGTTCTCCAACTTCGAAGTGAGGTAAGGGCGTTATTCTACTTCAACAACTGCTTGTGAGCGCAATTGAGCAGCAAATTAGCCCTAATTTTGGTCCCCACGGTGATAGCGGGCGATCTTTGCCAATTCTTCTGGATCTAGGCTGGCTCCGCCGATTAGCGCACCATCTACATCATCCTTCTTCATGATCTCTGCAATATTTGCAGACTTTACGGAACCGCCATAAAGAATTCGCATGTTATCTGCAATCTCAGGTGAACCAATCTTGGCGACCTCAGCACGAATCGCAGCACAAACTTCTTGGGCATCTTCTGGAGTTGCGGTCTTACCGGTGCCGATTGCCCAAACTGGTTCGTATGCAATCACAATCTTTTTTAACTCAGGTTTTGTGAAACCGGCAAGACCAGCACGAACTTGTGCGAGCACATGTTCAACATGGGTACCAGCTTCGCGGATAGCGAGCTCTTCACCGCAACAGAAAATTGGGGTTAATTCGTTAGCAAGTGCGGCCTTAATTTTCTTATTTACAATCGCATCGCTCTCTTTGTGAATTGCGCGGCGCTCAGAGTGACCGATAACTACAAATGTGCAACCAAGTTTCGCCAACATGGACCCACTGATATCACCAGTAAATGCGCCACTTGTTTCGGGGGAAAGATCTTGCGCACCGTAAAGTAGGCGCAAGCGATCGCCATCGATCAAAGTTTGAATAGAGCGAATATCAGTAAACGGCGGAATGATTGCAACATCTACTGCGTCATAATCTTTATCGTCGAGGCTGTAGACCAACTTCTGCGCAACTGCAATTGCCTCAAGGTGATTGAGGTTCATCTTCCAGTTACCGGCCATTAGTGGCTTACGCATTTTTATCCTCTTTCGATTTAGATTGCTTTGAAATTAAAAACTCTTTACAGGCCAAGCGCGACTAGACCAGGAAGTTCCTTGCCTTCGAGATATTCAAGTGAGGCGCCACCGCCAGTTGAGATATATCCGAAATCGCTATCGGCAAAACCTAGTGCACGCACAGCAGCTGCCGAGTCTCCCCCGCCTACCACGCAGAGGCCAGCCACCTTGGTGAGCGCGCTGGCAACTTCTTTAGTGCCACCAGAGAAAGCGGCGAATTCAAATACGCCCATTGGGCCATTCCAGAAAACAGTTTTGCAACCAGTAATTGCTTTCGCAAAAGCAGCCGCAGTTTCGGGCCCAATATCTAGACCCATTTGATCAGCTGGAATTGCATCAGCATTTACTAACGTTGCTGGTGAATCTGCGGCAAAAGCTGGTGCCACCAAAATATCGGTAGGCAGTAATAGTTCAACGCCGTTGGCCTTTGCTCGCTCAAGTAACTCTTTAACAGTTGGAATTAAATCGACTTCAACAAGTGAGGTACCGATTTCTTTTCCTTGTGCTGCCAAGAACGTGAAAAGCATGCCACCGCCAATTGCAATGACATTTACTTTTTCGAGCAAGTTAGCAATAACGCCAATCTTGTCGGAAACTTTTGCGCCGCCTAGAACTACGCCATATGGGCGATCTGGGTTTTGGGTTAGCTTCTTTAGCACTTCAACTTCAGCGCTAACTAGGTAGCCGGCTGCATTAGGTAACAACTTAGGTAAGTCATAGACAGATGCGTGCTTTCGGTGAACTGCTCCGAAACCATCGCCAACATAAGCATCGGCAAGTTTTGCGAGTTCGCTAGCTAGTACTGCGCGCTCGCTTTCTTCTTTGCTGGTCTCTGCTGCACTAAATCGAATATTTTCCAATAACAAGATTTCGCCTGGAAT
>CAIXTG010000189.1 GCA_903922325.1 uncultured Actinomycetes bacterium | reverse complement strand
AATTCATTCTCAGTCGATGTGATGACGCAAACCCTAAAACTGACCTCACTGCAGAACCTCGAAAGAGGCGATGCCGTAAATCTAGAAAGAGCAGCACTAGTCAGGTCTCGCCTTGGCGGCCATATCGTGCAAGGTCATATCGATGGCACTGGCTCTATCGCGCTATTAGCTCCAGGTGAAAAATGGTTACAGATGGATATTCAGTTCCCAAGTGAACTGATGAAGTATGTAGTGCCACAAGGCTCAATCTGCATCGACGGTGTTTCATTAACCGTTGGTTCTGTGGCAGATGACTTAAATCAGATTACGGTCTGGCTGATTCCAGAGACACTTGCCAAAACTAATTTGTCGGCCAAGAAACCTGGCGACTTAGTAAATATTGAAGTAGATGTTCTAGCCAAATATGTCGAACGACTAACTAAAAGAGATAACTAAAATGGATAGAACTCTAAAGAATATTGCCGAAGCGGTTGAAATCTTCGCCCAAGGTAAATTCCTAATTGTGATCGATGATGAAAATCGCGAAAACGAAGGCGATTTGATTATCTCGGGCGAGAAAATAACTGATCAAGATATGGCTTTCCTGATCCGCCATACTTCAGGCATTATCTGCTCGGCCATCAGCGCCAAGAAAGCCAAATATCTGAATTTACCGATCATGGTTAAAGAGAATGAAGACTCTCGCCGTACCGCGTTCACTATCTCCATTGATGCCCGAGAAGGCTTAACCACAGGCATTAGCGCTACGGAGCGAGCAAATACCGTGCGCAAGTTGGCATCAGCTAAGAGTCAGGCTTCAGATTTCATTCGCCCAGGCCATGTATTTCCGTTGATCGCACATCCTGCTGGTCTTGCAGGTCGCAGTGGGCATACCGAAGCTGGGCTAGCTCTTTGCCAATTAGCCAAGCAAGGCGAATCAGGTGTGCTATCTGAATTAGTTAACGATGATGGAACTGTAATGAAAGGCCAAGAACTTTTTGATTTTGCAGAACAGTTCAAGATTCCGGTTATTACAATTGAAGACCTGACTAAATATGCAATCGCCAATTTGCCTAAAGATTTAATGGTGGCTGAAGATATTAAATGGGCCCAACTACCTCATGAGAGTGGTACTTGGCAGATCGCCACATTCAAAGGCGAGGCCGGCATTGATCATGCTGTTTTAAAGTTTATCGGCGATGGAACAAAAGTTGATGTGTCACCAACTCTGATCAGAGCTCACTCTGAGTGCTTGACAGGTGATGCTTTAGGTTCACTTCGCTGTGATTGCGGCGAACAATTAAAGAGCTCATTTAATTTAATTGCCCAAAAAGGCGCCGGCTACATAATCTACTTACGTGGCCAAGAAGGTCGCGGCATTGGTTTGAGCGAGAAGATCAAAGCATACTTATTACAAGATGCTGGCTTAGATACCATCGCAGCCAATCTTGAATTAGGCCACGAAAATGATACCCGCGACTGGCAAGATTTGATTTCGATTCTTGATCAGCTAGAAATTAAAGATGTTGAGTTGATAACCAATAACCAAGCAAAAGTCGATGCTATTGCTAAGAGCGGTAGAAATGTTCAGGTGCGCGCAGTTGCACCAGCAGTTAATCAGTTCAATCGCTCATATTTACTTACCAAGAAGGATAAAATGAAGCACATGTTAGGGGAAATCTAATGGCCGGAACATCACCAACTTTAGAATCACTTAATCTAAAGGCTCTAAAGGGCAAGAAAGTCGCCATTATTT
>CAIXTG010000188.1 GCA_903922325.1 uncultured Actinomycetes bacterium | reverse complement strand
CATTATTGGTGGCATCGGACCGTAATAGTTCGATTTACTGATGGAATTTTCCAACTTGATAACTTTTTGATCATCGGTGTTATAGCAGCCGTTCGACACATCCTTACTGTGGGGGCATCTCTCACTATGGAGAAGGAAAAGACAACCGAATACTTCAATCGTTCACTGATAGAGATGGGCGTTAATACTGGAATCGTTTTGGCTCTTGTTTTCGCTCTATTTTTATCTCGTGCTGCTCGAAAAGGTAGCGTCGCTAAATAATCCGGTTGATGTCCTGGTAAAGCTATATTTGGCGATTTCTCTCACAAAGTCATTGAAAGTTTTGTGCTCAAAAGGTAGCCTTCCAACCTGATCGCAACTAGATTTGCACCTTAACCTGAGCAGCGAAGGAATGGATTTTAAGTCATGTCAGATTTCATCCAGTATTTCTTCAACGGCCTAGTAGTCGGTTGCATATTTGCAATAGCTGCAGTTGGTATTTCACTTCTATACAGTGTTCTTAGATTAGTAAATTTCGCAGCCGGTGACTTCTTAACACTTGGTGCATTTTTAACTTATTTTTTAAGTGTGACTTTGGAATTAAACTTTCTCTTGTCCGTCGTAGTCTCGATGATTGCGGGAATGGCAATAAGTTGGTTCTTAGAATTAGTGCTTTGGCGCAATTTACGTCGCAATAAAGCGGGAACCCTTGCTCTGTTCTTAGTTGCAACTGGCGTTGCTTTAATGTTGCGTCCAATAATTCAATTTGTATTTGGAACAGAGACTCGTAAATTTAATATCGACATCCTAAAAACTTATGATTTTCTTGGAGCCCGGATTCCACAAACCCAGTTACTTGTTTTATTGTTTGCATCGGCATCAATTTTAACTATCGCTCTCTTCATCGCTAAAGCGCGAATTGGTAAAGATATGCGCGCATATGCAAATAACCCAGGCCTTGCTTCAGTCTCTGGAATAAATGTTGATCGCGTAGTTCTTGCAACTTGGCTAATTTCTGGAGCCCTAGGCTCACTCGCTGGAGTTTTTCAAGGGTTAGTTCAAGGTCAGTTTAATAACGCGATGGGCGAGAGTTTGCTTTTATCTTTCTTTGCCGCAGTTGTGCTTGGCACTATTGGTGATGCCTATGGCGCTTTGGCAGGTGGTTTGTTACTGGGATTAATAATGGAGTTGTCGCAGTTAAGTATTTTCTTTGGCGGAGTTCCAAGTAATTACAAGCCGGTTGTGGCATTTGCAACCCTTGTTCTAGTTCTTCTATTCAAGCCTGAAGGAATATTCGGCTACCGAGCGAGAAAGGTCTAGCTATGGAAGCGTTTATACAACCAGGTTTTTGGATATTTGTTTTAGCTTTAGCTGGCATTTATGGAGTCTTTTCACTAGGACTTCAAATTCAATATGGTGTTGGCGGAATCATGAATTTTGGTCACGTTGGCATGATGGCCGTCTCGGGCTACACAATTGCAGTGCTAGTAATTAAATATGAGTGGAGTTTTTGGTGGGCAGCGCTAGCCGGGGTGATACTTGCCGCGTTCCTAGGTGCGCTCTTAGGCTTAACAACGCTTCGCTTAAGTGGTGATTACTTTGCAATTGCCAGTATCGCATTCGCAGAAATT
>CAIXTG010000187.1 GCA_903922325.1 uncultured Actinomycetes bacterium | reverse complement strand
GCGAGCGTTAAAAAAAACTGGCTTAAACTATGAATTGGATATTTGTAAAAACTCAATTGAAACCATTGAATTTGTTAAAAAATATAAATACAATTGTATTTTTTTAGATTATCTTTTACCAGGTGTAGATGGCTTAGAATTACTAAAAAAAATTAGAGAATTAAAAGTGTTTACTCCATCACCGATTTCTAGAAGTGATACGTCGAAAGTTCCGCCACCTAAGTCGAAAACTAGAATTGTTTGTTCTTGATCGCCTTTATCAAGACCGTATGCAAGTGCAGCAGATGTTGGCTCGTTGATAATGCGAAGCACATTTAGACCAGCAATTTCGCCGGCTTCTTTTGTTGCTTGACGTTGCGCATCGTTGAAGTAAGCCGGCACGGTAATAACCGCATCAGTTACGGTTTCGCCAAGGTATGCCTCGGCATCGCGCTTTAACTTCTGTAGTACGCGTGCAGAAATTTCTTGTGCGGTGTACTTCTTGCCATCAATATCGATAGTCCAGTTAGTACCCATATGGCGCTTTACTGAACGAATCGTGCGATCAACGTTTGTTACTGATTGACGCTTGGCAACTTCGCCAACAAGTACTTCGCCATTTTTCGCGAAAGCCACGATCGACGGAGTCGTACGTGCACCTTCGGCGTTAGCGATAACTGCTGGCTCGCCGCCTTCTAGAACGGAAACACAACTGTTGGTGGTTCCTAGGTCGATTCCTACTGCTCTGGCCATCTTTATTGCTCCAATTTCTCTCTTCATGTTTACGCTTATTTGGGCCTTTTCCTGACCCCAGGCTCCGCTTATCAGCGGGACATGAGTCGATCATACCCAAATACTTGAGTCGGGGCGACTCAGGTTTCCATAGGGTGTAACCCACAGCCCTAGGAACTTATTCCCGCGCATTTTTCCCTTTACCCTGATCCACATGACGCTAACGCTCGCCTTAATGATCATTGCCTACGGCATAACGGTCGCAGCCCTAACCCTGCTGGCAATTCGGGTTCGCCAATTAATAGGTATTTATAAAAAAGGCGCAGCTGACCCAACCCGTAGCGGTAATCGTGGAGCGCGTCTTAAAAACACTCTGAAAGAAACTCTTGGCCACACCAAGATGCTTAATTTCACCGGCACTGGAATCGCACACTGGTTTGTCATGATCGGTTTTGGCGCATTATTCGGAACGCTGGTTCAGGCTTACTTCTTGATTGTTAATCAACGTTGGGCAATTCCAGTAATCGGTCATCTATGGCCATATGAATATTTCGTTGAGTTAATTACTTGGCTTACCGGTATTGGAATCGTGGCGCTAATTGGCATCCGCCAATTCACTCGCTTCTTTCATAAAGGGCGAACTTCTCGATTCTTGGGATCTGGCAGCTGGAAGGCGTACTACGTCGAAGCCACAATTTTGGCGGTGGTCTTCTGTGTTATTGCGCTTCGTGGGCTAGAAGGCGCTCTCTCTGAGGAAACAACTCGTAACAAGCACTACATCACCACTTGGTGGATTGCAGAAATGTTTAAACAACAATCACTTGGGCAAATCACAACTTCAATTCAAATAATTGCCGCAGTTAAAATTTTTGTGTCGATGCTTTGGTTTGTTGTAGTTGCTTCAAACTTCACGATGGGTGTTGCATGGCACCGCTTCTTAGCTCCGGTAAATATTTTCTTTAAGCGCAATGCTGATGGAAAGAACTCACTTGGACCTTTGCCGGAAATGTTGTCGCACGGTAAGCCAGTTAACTTTGAAGATCCAGCTGAAGATGATGTTTTTGGTCTAGGAAATCGCGGCGACATTTCCTGGAAAGGTCTACTCGACATGACTTCATGTACCGAGTGCGGACGTTGCCAATCGCAATGCCCTGCTTGGCACACTGATAAACCACTATCGCCAAAGCTATTGATTATGGCTATGCGCGATCACGCCATGTCTAAAGTCGTTGAAAATGAAGTATTGGTTGGCGAAAATGCCCCAATTTCACTTGATGTACTTTGGTCTTGTACAACATGTGGCGCCTGTGTAAATGAGTGTCCGGTAGATATTGAACATGTCGATCACATTGTTAACATGCGTCGCTTCCAAGTTTTGGTTGAATCAGAATTTCCTACTGAACTGGGCGGAACATTCCGTAATCTAGAAAAAGCTGGTAACCCTTGGGGTGCTAATCGCAATGATCGCGAAGCCTGGATTGCTGAATGTGATTTCCCAATCAAAGTTGTTGAAGGTGTCCTGCCTGATGAAGTGGAATATTTATTCTGGGTTGGCTGCGCAGGTGCTTACGAAGAACGTGCTAAGAAAACAACTAAGGCAGTTGCTGAATTACTTCACATGGCCGGTGTTAACTTTGCAGTTTTAGGAAAGCGCGAGACCTGTACTGGCGACCCTGCTCGTCGAAGTGGAAATGAATTCCTGTATCAAATTCTTTCGCGTGAAAATATCGATACCTTTAATGAAGTATTTGCGAACCGCGATGTATCTAAAGGCAACAAAAAGATTGTTGTGACTTGCCCGCATTGCTTTACAACCATTGGTCGCGATTATGCTCAAAGTGGTTTCGAGTTAACCATGATTCACCACACGCAATTGTTAAATCAATTAGTGCGTGAAAAGAAGTTGATTCCGGTTAATAAAGCAACCACTTCTCTTACTTATCATGACCCTTGTTACTTGGGTCGTCACAATGAGATTTATCAGCCACCACGCGAATTGCTTAATGCAACTGGCGTGAAAGTTACCGAGATGCCTCGTAATCAAGAACGTTCATTCTGTTGCGGCGCAGGTGGAGGTCGCATGTGGATGGAAGAGAAGATTGGCGAGCGCATCAATTTAAGCCGCGTCGATGAAGCTATCGCGACCGGGGTAGATGAAGTCGCTGTTGCCTGCCCGTTCTGCCGAGTTATGGTTACCGACGGCATGACTGCACGAGAATCAGATGTTGAGGTCCTAGATGTTGCTCAGGCCCTTCTGCGAGCGGTAAAGCCTCAGTCTGATTCGAGTGTATTCTCAGGCAATTCTCAGAACCCTTAAGGATCCTTCTCTTAAGCCACGTTGGGTGGCCCCAGGTGAAATCTTAAAATCCTGGAAATTTAGAGAGGAAGTTATGAGTAAGGGCGAAAGCAATAACCAACGCATTCTTGTTGTTGACGATGAATCGAGCATTAGCGATTTGATTTCAACCAGTCTGCGTTTTGTTGGTTTTGATGTGCGAACTGCAAGCAATGGTTCACAAGCTCTCCTGGTTGCCGAAGAATTCAAACCTCATGCAATGGTGCTCGATGTGATGATGCCCGGCATGGATGGCTTTGAAGTTTGTAAACGAATTCGCAACGAGGGTCAAAATGTTGGAGTCCTTTTCTTAACCGCTAAAGATGGCATGGAAGATAAAGTCGCTGGTTTAACAATTGGTGGCGATGATTACATGACTAAGCCATTTAGTCTTGAAGAACTTGTGGCGCGCTTACGCTCACTTCTGCGCCGCACTGGTGCAACCACGACAATTCATGACGAAGAGAAAATTCGTTTTGCAGATCTTGAATTAGATGAAGCGACACACGAAGTACATCGCGCCGGCAACTTAATAGATCTTTCCCCTACCGAATTTTTACTGCTTCGATATTTAATGATTAATGCCGATCGCGTAGTTTCGAAATCTCAAATCCTTGACCATGTTTGGCAATACGATTTCCGTGGCGATGCTGGAATTGTTGAAACTTATGTTTCTTACTTACGTAAAAAAATTGATACTTATGAACCAGCTCTAATCCATACCGTGCGTGGCGTTGGCTACCGACTGCGGATTCCACCGAAATAATTAGTAAATGCAGAATCGAAACCCATTATCTAGTGCGAGCTTACGAAATCGACTTCTCGTCGGCGTATTGCTTTTATCTGCACTCGGTTTTACGGTTTCAGATTTTGTTGCGCAAAACGCAATGCAAAAGTTCCTACTTCAGCAAGTAGATCAACAATTAATTAGCGTTGCCGATGGCGCTTTATTACGGGTTGATCGTGCTGGAATTCAAAGTGATTCCGTTGGTGATGAAGAAGGTAGAGATTCGCAAGCTAAAGCCGCTTCTGAAACCCCATTACGCAGCGTTCCAAGCTCGGTATCGATCACTTTGCTTGATCCATTTGGTAACTATGTTGGTGGCGTAGGTGGCGACTTAAATGCACAAAAGATAACCGATTATGTTGTTGGTACCTTGCCTGCGAGTGCGGCAAAATATGGCAATCGTCCATTTACTTTAGAAATTCCAGGTAGCGACTTCCGTGTTCTGTCTCGAGTGTTGCCATCTGCAATGGGTTCGGTCTTCGTTGCGCAGTCACTTTCTGGTGTCGACGAGACTTCAAAACGTTTACGAGTTATCTTCTTATTTATCGGCCTGATTGCGCTTCTTTTAATTGGATTTGCTTCGCGAATGGTGATCAGGGTTGGTTTGCGACCACTGGTGGCGGTTGAAGAAACTGCCGAGAAAATTGCCGCTGGCGATTTATCTGCGCGTTTACCTGATGCCAAACCAGATACTGAAGTTGGTCGTCTAGTTACTTCGCTTAACGCAATGCTTTCGCGAATTGAAGAATCTTTCGCCGCACGCACTGCAAGTGAAAATAAACTGCGCCGCTTTGTGGCAGATGCCAGCCATGAACTCCGCACACCGTTAACAGCAATTCGTGGTTTTGCTGAATTGCATCGTCAAGGCGCTGTTAAAGGTGAAGCTGCAACTTCCGAACTTGTTGGTCGGATCGAAAATGAATCAGTACGCATGGGTGCTTTAGTTGAAGATTTATTGATGTTGGCTCGATTAGATCAATCTCGTGATTTAGTACATGCGCCGGTAGATCTAACCGAATTAGTAACTGAGGCAGTTGAATCTGCTCGTGCGGCTGGGCCAGAACATCCAATTACTTTAAAGTTGCCCGAAGAAGCATTTGTTTTAGGTGATGCGCGCAAGATTCACCAGGTAGTTGCTAACTTGTTAGCTAATGCTCGTATTCACACACCTGCAGGAACGCCAATTGAGGTTGCAATTGAGAACAACGACGAAGGCACGACAATTTCAATTACCGACTCCGGGCCAGGCTTATCGCAAGAGGATCAAGCCCGTATTTTTGAGCGTTTTTACCGCGCAGATCCTTCACGAAACCGCGCCAAGGAAGAGGGAAGCGGTTTAGGTCTTTCAATTGTTGATGCGGTTATGCAAGCGCATGGTGGCAAAGTTGGCGTAACTTCAAAAATTGGCGAAGGCGCTACTTTTACCGTTTTCTTTCCACTAACAGCTAATTAAGGGATTCCATCGCTCGCAGCGTTGCAATGCGCTCTTGAATTGGTGGGTGCGAAGCAAACATCTTTGATACTGATGAGCCATCAAGTGGCGACTCAATCCAAATATGAGCAACTGCAGTTGATTTCTGATGCACGACTGTTGAATCAGCAGCTAAAACTTCAAGTGCACTGCGCAATCCGGCAGGGTTTCGAGTAAAAGCAACTGCAGTTGCATCGGCCAAAGATTCACGCTTGCGCGAAATAGCTGATTTCAACATCATGGCTGCGATCGGTGCCAAAATTAAAACGACCAGCGATACAACCAACATGATCGGATTACCGTTACTGTCGCGATCACGACGACCACCACCAAACCACATTATTCGCATTAACATGTCGCTGATTAGCGCAATGGCACCTGCTGTAGTTGCTGCGACTGCAGAAACTAAAGTGTCGCGATTTCCAACATGTGCCATTTCGTGCGCAATAACGCCTTGCAGTTGATCGCGATCCATTGCATCGAGGATTCCGGTGGTAAATGCAATTAGGGCGTGTTCCGGATTTCGCCCAGTCGCAAAAGCGTTCGGTGCGCTATCTTCGACAATAGCTACCTTTGGCATTGGCAATCCGCTGGCGATTGTAATTTCTTGAATCAAACCAAATAACTTTGGGTTATCACTTTCTTGAATTTGCTTAGCACCAGTCATTGTTAAAACTAATTTGTCCGAACCGTAATAGGAGCCCCAAACTGAAATCAAAGTTAGACCGACCGCAAAGGGCACGATCGCAGCACTACTGGTACCAAGGTAAGTAAATATTGATAATAAAACTAACCAGGTAAGCGCACCCATCGCTCCCAGGAGCAGAAAAGTTTTGCGCTTATTGGAGCTTTGCGCCGCACGAAAAGAGAATGTTGCCATAGGCCTTTAAAAGCTTACGTTTGGAGCGTTTCGGTTAGTAGCGTCATCAACTTCGTAGAATTCACGCTCATCTACTTTGGCGAATCCAGCAAAGAAATTAGTCGGAATAGTTTTAACTGCGGTATTTAACAAGCGCACATTGTCATTATAGAACTGACGAGAAAACGCTACTTTGTTTTCAGTTGTTGAAAGTTCTTCTTGTAGCGACATGAAGTTAGCTGATGCTTTTAGATCAGGATAAGCCTCGGCTACTGCTAACAATCCACGAAGTGCCTGTGTCAACATTCCATCAGCAGCAGAAACATCAGCGACAGTTGTTGCAGTCGTAGCTTTTGCGCGCGCAGTAATTACTGCATCAAATGTTGATTGTTCGTGTGTGGCATAACCTTTTACAGTTTCAACTAAATTAGGAATTAAATCAGCGCGACGCTTTAGTTGTACTTCGATCTGTGCAAATGCTTCATCGACTGCAACATTTAATCTAATTAGTCGGTTGTACTGCGCTACAAAGAAAACGATAAGTAGGACAGCAATTCCGCCGATAATAAGAGTTGTCTTCATTCTGACTCCTTCTAATTACTGAATTACGGTTTGGTGAAAATTGATCCAGGAACGACTAGCGGTTGGGCCACGTTGTCCCTGATATCTAGAAGCATAAACGGCAGAACCGTAAGGATGCTCAGCAGGAGATGAGAGTTTGATTAGACAAAGTTGACCGATCTTCATTCCTGGAAATAGTTTTACGGGCAAATTTGCCACGTTTGAAAGCTCTAAAGTGATGTGTCCCGAGAAACCTGGGTCGATGAATCCGGCAGTTGAGTGAGTCAGTAACCCAAGGCGACCAAGCGATGATTTTCCTTCGAGGCGACCGGCAATATCATCGGGCAAAGTGATAATTTCATATGTTGAAGCCAGTACAAATTCACCTGGGTGCAAAATAAAGTGTTCATTTGGTTCAACGACGACTTCGCGGGTTAGCTCGGATTGCTCGATGGATGGATCAATTACCGAATACTTGTGATTTTCAAAGACTCGGAAAAAACGATCTAATCGAACATCAACGCTGGAAGGCTGAACCATCGACTCGGCAAAAGGTTCAACAGCAACCCGGCCAGCGGTAATTTCAGCTCGAATATCGCGATCACTTAGTAGCACGAGTGTGAGCCTACCCCAGCAAACACGCCTATCTGCGCTAGCACTTGCCTAAGTTACTGATGGGTAGCATTATTTGCCCATGAGCCATTACATAGCCAATCTGCGCGATATTGAATTCTGCCTCTTTGACCTCTTGGGGCGCGAAAAAGTTATGGGCACTGCCCCATATGGTGATGTCGATCGTGACACCGCCATCGGAATGCTGGAAGAGATGAAGCGTCTATGTGAAAACGATCTTGCTGCCTCTTTTGTTGAAGGCGATCGCGTTGGTGCAATTCTGAATAAAGAAACTGGAAATGTAACGTTGCCGGAAAGTTTTAAAAAATCATATAAGGCATATGTTGATGGTGAATGGTGGCGTCTTGATGCCCCAGTTGAACTAGGTGGCATGAAAGTTCCACCATCTGTGCGATGGGCGATGGCTGAAATGGTTTTGGGGTCAAACCCAGCTATCCATATTTATGCATCAGGTTACGCGTTCGCTCAAGTTGCTTACGTTTTAGGAACTGAACAACAGAAAAAAATGGCCCAGTTCATGGTTGAAAAGCACTGGGGTGCAACCATGCAACTTACTGAGCCAGATGCTGGTTCTGATGTTGGTGCTGGTCGCACTAAAGCTGTTCAACAACCTGATGGAACATGGCACATCACTGGAACAAAGCGTTACATCACATCGGGTGATGCTGACTTTTATGACAACGTAATGCACTTTGTACTTGCTCGTCGTGAAGGTGGTGGCCCAGGCACAAAGGGTTTATCACTATTCCTAATTCCTAAGTTTATGTTTGATTTGGAAACTGGCGAACTTGGAAAGCGCAACGGAGTTTATGTAACAGCGCTCGAAGATAAAATGGGTCTAAACGTTTCAGCCACTTGTGAAGTTAACTTGGGCGAAAAAGAACCAGCTGTTGGTTACTTGTTAGGTGAAGTGCATGAAGGTATTGCACAGATGTTTAAAGTTATTGAATTTGCGCGCATGATGGTTGGAACTAAAGCAATTGCAACGCTTTCGGCTGGATACCAACAAGCTTTGCTTTATGCGAAGCAGCGTATTCAAGGCGGCGATATGAAAGTTATGAACGATAAAGCTAGCCCACGTGTTGAAATCATTCGCCACCCAGATGTGCGTCGCTCGCTTATGGTGCAAAAGTCCTACAGCGAAGGCATGCGTGCGCTAGTGCTTTACACGGCCTCCATCCAAGATGAGATCGAACTAGCTATCAAGGCTGGCGAAACAGATCGTGTTAAAGATATGGAAGCGCTTAACGATTTATTGCTTCCGGTTGTTAAAGGTTATGGTTCTGAAAAATCCTGGACACTTCTTGGAACAGAATCACTTCAAACATTTGGCGGCGCTGGATTTACTCGTGACTGGCCACTTGAACAATATGTCCGCGATGCCAAGATCGATACTTTGTATGAAGGTACAACTGCTATTCAAGGTCTTGATTTCTTCTTCCGTAAAATTGTTAAGGATGGTGGCCGCGCAATTGGCTTACTTGGCAAAGAAATTAAAACATTTGCCGAAACTGGTGGCGCACATGCTGCTGAGAAAGAAATGCTTTTAAAGGCACTTGGTGATTTAAATGGGATCACCGCAACTTTGGTTGCTCACGCAATGGAATCACAAACAGATCCCGAGAAGATTTACACCGTCGGTTTAAATACTTCACGCTGTTTGATGGCCGTCGGCGACATCATTACTGCTTGGTTGCTTTTGCGTCAGGCTGATATCGCACTAGAAAAGATTCCAAATGCTGGTAAGGATCTTGAGTTCTATAACGGAAAAATTGCCTCAGCTAAGTTC
>CAIXTG010000186.1 GCA_903922325.1 uncultured Actinomycetes bacterium | reverse complement strand
GCTAATTAAAGATAAACTACGCAAATTGATTTATAGGAGGTTCAACCGTGTCAGGCCATTCCAAGTGGGCAACGACAAAGCATAAGAAGGCGATCATTGATAGTCGTCGTGCCAAGAACTTTGCGAAGTTGATCAAAGCAATTGAAGTTGCCTCGCGTAACGGCGGGCCAGACATCGATGGAAACCCAACACTTTTTGATGCGATCGCTAAAGCCAAAAAGAATTCAATGCCGGCCGACAATATCGAACGAGCTGTGAAACGTGGCGCAGGTCTTGAATCTGGCGGCGCTGATTGGCAAACCATTATGTACGAAGGTTATGGACCAAATGGCGTTGCAATCATGATCGAATGTTTATCTGATAATCGAAATCGTGCCGCATCTGAAGTCCGCGTTGCAGTTACTCGCAATGGTGGCAGCATGGCTGATCCAGGTTCAGTTGCATATTTATTTAATCGCAAAGGTGTAATCATCGTTAATAAGAATGGTGAACTAACTGAAGATTCGGTTCTAGAGGCGGTTCTTGAAGCTGGTGCCGAAGAAGTAAATGACTTAGGCGAATCTTTCGAAGTCGTTTGCGAAGCGAGCGATCTTGTTGCTGTGCGAACTGCACTGCAAACCGCAGGCATTGACTACGAGTCAGCAGACTCTTCCTTCCTGCCATCGATGACGATTCCATTAGATGCCGAAGGTGCAACGAAAGTTTTTGAGTTAATCGATGCGATTGAAGAACTTGATGATGTGCAGAATGTATTTAGTAACTTCGATGTATCTGATGAGGTAATGGCGAGCCTGACTTAACATGCCTGAGCCAGTATCTAGGCTTAGCAGATGAAGGTTCTCGGAATTGATCCAGGTTTAACGCGCTGCGGTATTGGCGTGGTCGAAGGATCAATCGGCGCTCCTCTGCAGATGGTTTCGGTTGGTGTGATCCTGACTTCATCGCAAGATCCAACCGAGGTTCGGTTATTGCAACTAGAGCGAGAAATACAACTTTGGATAACGGAATTCAAGCCGGATGTAATTGCGATCGAAAGAGTTTTCTCACAACACAATTTGCGCACTGTAATGGGCACGGCTCAAGCAGCTGGGATCGCACTTCTTTTAGCGGCTCGAAATGAAATCAAAGTTGTAATGCACACGCCAAGTGAGGTCAAAGCGGCAGTAACTGGTTCGGGGCGCGCTAACAAGGCACAAGTTGCCAAAATGGTGCTAAATATTCTCAAGTTAGACGAAGCGCCAAAGCCAGCTGATAGCGCAGACGCGTTAGCGTTAGCGATCTGTCATATCTGGCGCGGTGGCGGTAATAGTAAAGTGGCAACTGCGCTTGCTGCCGAGAAGACTCGGATTGCAGCTCTTAAGAAGTTAGGGACAAGTAAGAAATGATTGCAACGTTAACTGGCGAGATCAAATCGATCTCACTTGATCGCGCGATCATTGAAGTTGGGGGAGTCGGACTTTCGGTTAACTTAACTCAGAATGCTGCGACTCATTTGAATCTCGGCACGATTGTTACTTTTCATACCTCATTAGTAGTTCGCGAAGAATCGCTAACGCTCTATGGATTTTTAACTGCTGAATCAAAGCAACTCTTCGAACAGGTGCAGACTGTCAGTGGCATCGGGCCTAAAGTTGCGCTTGCAATTCTTGGCTCGCTCTCACCCGACGAGTTAGCTGCTGCGATTGCAACAGAAAATATCGCGGCCATTGAACGCGTACCAGGCATTGGTCGCAAAGGTGCGCAACGTTTGATTCTGGAATTAAAGGGCAAACTTTCAGATTTATCGCAGGGCAGTCGCGTTACCAATCATCAACCAGCTTGGCGTGAACAACTCACAAATGCCCTTATTTCGCTGGGCTTTACGCCAAAGGATTCGGATCGCGCAATCACGACGATTGTTAACGAACTGCAGGCTGATGGAATTGAGCCAGCTGATTTAGAACTTAGTGAGATGTTAAAGAAAGCGCTGCAAAGTGGTGGTCGCAAATAATGGAAAACGAAGATCGCCTAATTTCGCCGGTAGCTGGTTTAGATGAATCAGCAGCTGAAGGCGCGTTACGTCCAAAAGATTTACACGAATTTATTGGACAAGAACGAGTTCGGCAGCAAATCGATGTCCTCTTAACTGCGGCGAAACATCGTGGCACTAGCGCGGATCACATTTTATTGAGTGGACCACCTGGTTTAGGCAAAACTACCTTGGCTTTAATTCTCGCTGCAGAAATGAATACCCCGATTCGTATTTCATCTGGTCCGGCAATTACCCATGCCGGTGATTTGGCATCAATTCTTTCGTCACTGGTTGAGGGTGAGATTCTCTTCATTGATGAAATTCATCGTTTGCCACGACCTGCCGAAGAGCTACTTTATTTAGCGATGGAAGATTTTCGCGTAGATATTGTCGTAGGCAAAGGTCCAGGTGCCACAGCAATACCATTGGAACTTCCGAGATTCACTTTAGTTGGTGCAACAACGCGAGCCGGATTATTGCCAAGTCCATTGCGTGATCGGTTTGGTTTTACAGCGCAATTAGATTTCTATGCCGAGTCAGAACTCGCTGAGGTCGTAGCACGTTCGGCATCGCTGCTCGGCTTGAGTATTGAAGCTAAAGCCATCGAACAAATTGCCAGTCGTTCGCGTGGCACACCTCGTATAGCTAATCGACTACTGCGACGTGTTCGTGATTACGCCCAAGTTAAAGGTTCAAACAAACTCTCACTAGATCATGCCAATGCTGCTTTGGAAATGTATGAAGTTGATGCCGCGGGCCTTGATCGACTCGATCGCGCGGTCTTGATGGCTCTAATTGAGAGATTTGGCGGGGGACCGGTTGGACTATCGACTTTGGCCATAGCGGTGGGCGAGGAGACTGAAACAGTTGAATCGGTAGCTGAACCATTCTTGGTCCGAAATGGCTTTATGGCGCGTACCCCGCGTGGTCGGGTGGCGACCGCTCTAGGTTGGTCACATCTGGGCAAAGTTGCGCCTGCCAGTGCTGCTTCGCTTTTCGACACACCGCTAAATGACGCCTAGACTCACCTCTTATGTCAACACCTACAAAACCTGTTAAGACTTCTGGCCGCCCAGCTCGCACACTCGCGATCTTGGCCGGAGCCTTTGTCCTATTAATTGCAGCCGTATTTATTCAAGGTGCAACCGCCGTTCGTTTAGGCCTAGACCTTCGTGGCGGCACGAGCGTTACCTTGCAGCCACGCCTCGGTGTGGGCGAGAGCGGCAAAGTAACTTCTGAAGCAATTGATCAAGCTGTCTCGATTATTCGTCAACGCGTTAACTCACTTGGCGTTGCCGAGAGTGAAGTGGCATCACAGGGTTCAGGTACTAATCGCCAAATCGTAATTTCGGTCCCAGGCGAAAGTGGTCGCCGCGTTATTGAATTAGTGGGTCAAACCGCAGAATTAAGATTCCGCCAAGTGCTTGCTGAAAGTTCCGGAGTTCCAACAACGGCAACAGATGCAGCTGCGACTCCTCCTGCAGGAGTCAGTGCAGAGTTAAATGCATTGTATGCATCGCTTGATTGCACAATTCCGGAGAATCGCCAAGGCACCGGAAGCGATGTTGCTACTGATGTAATCCTTGCGTGTTCAAATGATGGTGGCGCGAAATATATTTTGGCCGGCGCTGAAGTTCTCGGTCGCCAAGTTTCCAAAGCTACTGCAGCCGTTGACACAACAACTGGTGGCAACTGGTTCGTATCTTTGACCTTTAATGGCGAAGGTACTAAAGCATTTGGTGATCAAACTGCACGAGTTGTTTCTTTAACTGCTCCGCAGAACCAGGTCGCAATTGTGCTCGATGGTTTAGTTGTTTCTGCTCCTCGAATTAATGAAGCTATTCGTGGTGGCAGCGCACAGATCACCGGAAACTTCACACAGGTTGAAGCGCAAGATTTAGCGAATGTACTCAAGTACGGTTCGTTGCCACTTGCTTTTGATCGTGGCGAAGTTCAACAAGTTTCACCAACTCTTGGTGCGGATCAACTTACTGCCGGGTTACTAGCTGGCGGTTTAGGTCTTGGTCTCGTGCTTCTTTACTCAGTTCTTTACTATCGCGGACTTGGTCTAGTAACAGTTGGTTCGCTAACTGTTGCCGCCGGAATGATTTACTTATTAGTTCTGCTGCTTGGTGAATGGATCGGCTTTACGCTCACATTGGCTGGTATTGCAGGAATCATTGTCGCTATTGGTATTACGGCTGACTCCTTTATTGTTTATTTCGAGCGTATTCGCGATGAATTACGTGAAGGCAAGTCGCTTCGTTCAGCCGTTGAAAGTGGTTGGGTAAGAGCTCGCCGAACCATTGTGGTGGCTGACTCAGTTTCAATCATTGCCGCTGTGTTGCTCTACTTCTTAGCAGTTGGCGGAGTGCGTGGATTCGCCTTCACTCTCGGTCTAACGACTTTGGTGGATCTACTCGTTATCTTCGCATTTACTAAACCAATGATGACGGTTCTGTCTAAGTGGAAATTCTATGCAAGCGGTCATCCGCTCTCTGGTTTATCCAAGAAGAGTTCAGGCATCGAAGAAACAAATAACGTTCAAGTATCAAACACAGGCATGGAGGCGTAAACAATGGCACACGGAACAACGCTAGGTGCACGTCTCTACAGTGGTGAGACTTCATTTGATTTCATCGCCTCACGCAAACGTTGGTATGCGGTCTCAGCTCTGCTACTCGCGATCTCAATCGGCACAATTGTTTTCCAGGGTTTACACCTAGGTATTGAGTTCAAGGGTGGATCTAGTTACACAGTTACCAAAACTGGCGCCACAATTGAAGAGGCACGATCTGCAGTTGAATCGGCGGGCGTGACTTCAGAGGTAATTGTGCAGACCGTAGGCAACGACAAAATTCGTGTCCAGACCGGTTCGCTCACAAATGTTCAATCAAACGCGGTTCAAGATGCGCTAGCAACAAAGTTTGCTATTAATGTCGAAACTATTGATACTCAGATTATCGGACCATCATGGGGTAAAGAGATCACTAAAAAAGCTTTGTATGGTCTGATCGCATTCTTGCTCGCAGTCATGCTTTACCTAGCAATGGCCTTTGAACCTAAAATGGCGATTGCCTCAATTGTTGCGGTTATTCACGATGTGATTATCACGGTTGGAATTTATGCTTTAGTTGGTTTCGACGTAACACCAGCAACCGTGATTGGATTCCTTACTATTCTGGGTTATTCGCTCTATGACACGGTTATTGTGTTCGATAAAGTGCGTGAAAATACCCGAACCATCACCACAACCGGAAAATCAACGTTCTCTCAAGCTACTAACTTGGCTGTAAACCAGACAATCGTGCGCTCGTTGAACACTTCAATTATTGCTCTGCTGCCTGTTGGGTCAATTCTTTTTGTGGGCGCCGGACTTCTTGGCGCAGGAACGCTGAAGGATCTCTCACTTGCTCTCTTCATTGGCTTAGCAATTGGTACCTATTCATCACTATTTATTGCGCCTCAGGTTCTTTCGGGTCTGCGCGAGCGTGAGCCAGCGATGATTGCATTGACGAAACGAGTAAATGCTCGTGGCGGCGTTGCGGCAGTTTCAGCAGATGCTGGTACAGATTCCAGCCAAGGTCGCGGCCCGCGCAACCAACCAAAACGCAAAGGCAAGAAGAAGTAATAACTTACCTATTCAAGTAACTAACCACCGTGTTGTTAACTAGAATCCGATCATGGATACTCTTTTAGCACCGGTGGTTAGTGCTTTAACAGAGCATCATCCAGGCGATAAATTAGAGAATTTGCAACGCGCGTTTTTAGTTGCCAAAGAAGCACACGCCGGCCAGCTACGTAAATCTGGCGAAGATTACATAACTCATCCGGTCGCAGTTGCTGCAATATTGGCGGAGTTCGGTTTGAACGAGGCGGTAGTAATTGCGGCCTTGCTACATGACACAGTCGAAGACACAACTTATTCGTTACCGCAGTTGCGTAAGGATTTTGGCGAAGAGATTGCGTTATTGGTCGATGGTGTAACTAAGTTAGACAAATTAACTTACGGACCAACGGCTGAAGCTGAAACTGTTAGAAAAATGATCGTAGCTATGTCCCGTGATATACGAGTACTGCTCATTAAGTTGGCTGATCGCTTACATAACGCTCGAACTTGGAAGTATGTGTCACCTGAATCTGCAGAGCGCAAAGCTCGCGAAACTCTCGATATTTATGCTCCGTTGGCTCACCGCCTGGGCATGAATGCAATCAAGTGGGAGTTAGAGGATTTGAGTTTCGAAGTCCTAGAACCTAAAAAGTTCTTGGAGATTTCACGACTAGTAGCCGAGCGAAATCCAGCGCGTACTACGTTAACTAATGAAGTTATTGAAGCCGTGAAATCAGATCTCTTGGCCGATGGCGTCAAATGCACAGTAACTGGGCGGCAGAAACATTTCTATAGCGTCTATCAAAAAATGGTCGTTCGTGGTCGCGACTTCAACGACATTTACGACTTAGTTGGAATTCGAGTTTTAGTTGAAGATGTACGTGACTGTTACGCGGTTCTTGGTGCGATTCACGCTCGCTGGTCGCCAGTGCCAGGTCGATTTAAAGATTACATTGCGATGCCTAAGTTCAACCTTTATCAATCGCTACACACGACCGTGATCGGACCAAGCGGCAAAGCTATCGAAATTCAGATTCGCACCTACGACATGCATTCTCGAGCTGAGTTCGGTATTGCGGCACACTGGAAATATAAGCAAGGAAATGAATCTGATTCGGCTTCGCCCGAGATGCTTTGGTTACGTCAGCTACATGAATGGCAGAAAGAAACCGAAGATCCCTCCGAATTCTTAGATTCGCTACGTTTCGATTTAGGTTCACCAGAAGTTTTCGTTTTTACGCCCAAGGGGAGTGTGATTGCACTCCCAGGCGGATCTACTCCGGTGGACTTCGCTTATTCAGTTCACACCGATGTTGGTAATCGCTGCGCTGGCGCAAAAGTGAATGGGCGATTAGTTCCGTTGGAATCAAAACTAAATAATGGCGATGTTGTAGAAGTAGTTCTAAATAAAGGTGAACATGCTGCACCAAGTCGTGATTGGTTGAACTTTGTAAAAAGTCCACGTGCTCGCTCGAAAATTAAGGCTTGGTTTAGTAAGGAGCGCCGCGAAGAGGCGATCGAGGCAGGACGTGAATCAATCGCTCGCCAGATGCGCAAAGCTGGCCTGCCGCTGCAAAAGATCTTTGCTGGACATGCCCTTTTAGAACTCTCACACGAGCTGCATTACCCGGATATCTCAGCGCTTTATAGTGCAGTTGGCGATGGGCATGTTTCGTCAGCTTCCATAATTGAAAAGTTAATCGCCTCAATGGGGCAGGAAGATTCGCACCCAGAAGATACGGTTCCCACTTTTCCGACCGGCGTGCAAACAACTAGACGTTCCAGTAGCTCAATTGAAGTTGCGGGCATTGGAGATGTTTATGTGAAATTGGCCAGATGTTGCACGCCAGTTCCGGGCGATGCCATCATGGGATTTATAACCAAAGGCAACGGCGTATCCGTGCATCGTGGTGACTGCATTAACGCTGCCGACTTAATTAGTAATCAGAGTGAACGGGTCGTCGCAGTTAAATGGCTTGCCGGTGCCGCCAGCGTATTCTTGGTAAATATCCAAGTCGAAGCACTTGATCGCTCACGATTGTTAGCCGATGTAACTCGTACGCTTTCGGAGCAACATGTAAATATTTTGAGTGCGGCAGTTAGCACATCCAAAGATCGCACCGCGATCTCTAGATTTACATTTGAAATGGCAGATGCCACTCATTTAGATGCTGTGCTAAGTGCGGTAAGAAATATCGAAGGTGTTTACGATGTTTATCGCACTTTCAACAATTAGCGCAGATTGTGTTAACTAAACTCAGCTAAATTCTTTTCAGCTTCTGCCAACCAAACTTTACGAGCAACTGCTGAATCAGCAGCTTCTTGTGCCTTCTTGGTATTTCCGGCAGCAGTAGCTTTTGCAGCAGCTTTCTCATAATTAGCGATTGCCTCTGAAAGCTGACGAACTACATCGGCAGCACGTGCCTTTGCAGCTGGATCTGACTTACGCCAGATAGTGGCTTCAGCTTCTTTATACGCAGCTTCAACAACTTCTAGGCGAGCATCAAGAGCAGCGCGCTTATCACGTGCTGTCATGCCGATCTTGTTCCATTGGTTTTGCAGCTCGCGAAGCGCTTTCTTCTGCTCAGCTAAGTCAGTAATCGGAAGCAATTTCTCAATTTCGGTAATCAAAGCATTGCGCTTTTCTAAGTTGGCACTCATCGTTACTTCGCGCTTTTCTAGATCAGCATTCTTTGCTGCAAAGAAAGTATCTTGCGAAGCTTTAAAACGTGCCCAAAGTTTTGTGTCGTCGCTCATCTTTCCACGACCAGCTGCTTTCCAAGCATCCATTAGAGCCTTGAAACGGCGAGCTGTTGCAACCCAATCAGTAGAAGTGGCTAATGATTCAGCTTCAGCAACTAGTTTCTTCTTTGCTTCGGAAACCACTGCAGTAACTTCTTCAAGAGAAGCAAAATGGGTGCGACGTCGCTTATCAAATTTATTGCGTGATGAAGAGAATCGCTTCCAAAGATCGGTATCAGTCTTCTTATCTAAACGTGGTGCAGACTTCCATTCATCGAGTAGCGCCTTCAGGCGATCGCCAGTAACTTTCCAGCTGGTTGAGTCGGCTAATGACTCAGCTTCCGCAACAATCTTTTCCTTTTCAATTAGAACTTGGGCTAAACGCTCTGCCTTAACAATTTCCTCGGCAGCTTTTTTAGCTTCGTAAGCACCACGATGATCTTCAATTAGTGGTGAAAGTTGCTCAACGGCAACGGCCAGAGCAGCTAAGTCGCCAACTCCATTTAGTTCGCGAACTTGCTCGCGTAATTTCACTACGGCAGTTGTGGCATCGCCGGGAACCATGGCACCGGATTTAATTCGGGCTGAAAGCAGCGCAACTTCAGAAGCAATCGCTTCAAACTTACGAACGAAATAGGCCAGAGCTTCTTCGTTACTTTTACCAGGATATGAACCAACTGGCTTATCGCCTTCAGGGGTAATTACAAAGACTGTGCCATCTTCGCCAACGCGACCGAATCGAGCCGGATCCCCAATAAGTGCTGATGCTGCAGATACAACTGCAGGGGATTGGGTGGGAGTTATTGGATTCTCGGTCATGGTGGATCCTTTCAGCGCGGTAGCTCTTGAGAAATTCTCAAATCGGCCTTCGCTATTGGGTTGATTGATAGATGGCGAAACATTTGGGTGACGATGTACAAAAATGATCGAAATCATTGCCGCACTACGTCGTTGGTTGGAAAGGTAAAGGTACCCTGTCCGCCTAGGGTATTTCCAATGGGTCGGTTCAGGACTGCGGAATTGAGCGTGGAAGGGTGGGGTAGCGATGCTAGTTGCGGGCTTCCCAGCCAAAATGTACGCAACCAACTGCTGGGTGTTGGCTACTGGTGAAGGCTCTGAATGCATCGTCATCGATCCAGGTATGCCTGATGTATCTATGGAGTTAGCTGATCTGTTAACTAAGCATCGCTTGAAACCTGTCGCCACACTTTTAACCCACGGTCATTTAGACCATACCTTCTCTCTAGTTCCAATCTGCGATGGCTATGGAATTCCGGCCTATATCCATAGCGAAGATCGCAATCTATTACTTGATCCAGCTGCTGCAGTTAGTCCCGAGTTCGCAGCGACGTTAGGTGCCATGACTTTTGTCGAGCCTAAAGAAGTTAAAGAGTTAAAAAGTGGCGAAGAATTTGAATTGGTTGGTTTGAAAATCAAAGCGATTCATAGCCCAGGTCACACTCGTGGGTCGCTAATGTTCCTAATTGATGACGAAACTCTAGTTAGTGGCGATGTTCTTTTTGCGGGTTCAATTGGTCGCACTGATTTACCTACTGGTTCTAGTGATGACATGATGAAAACTCTGATCAAGAAAGTCTTGCCACTGCGAGATGAAATAAGGGTACTCCCGGGACATCACCAAGAAACTAAGATTGGTATTGAACGTAAGAACAATCCGTACTTACTTGAAGCGGCGAGGGCGAGCAGATGACTAAATTTCAGGCACCCAAAGGTGTAAGTGAATATGTGCCGCCGCGTAGTAACGCATTCGCTTGGGTGCGATCAACTTTAGAAAATACGATCAGCGCTGCGGGTTATCAATTACTGGAGCTTCCTATTTTTGAAGATACCGAACTATTTACCCGCATCGGGGCTTCAACTGATGTTGTTTCGAAAGAGATGTATACCTTTGAAGATCGTGGTGGCCGTTCAATCACACTTCGACCAGAAGGAACTGTTGGTGCACTGCGTGCCGTTAGCGAACATGGGCTAGATCGTGGTTCGTTGCCAGCAAAAGTTTATTACTGCGGTCCATTCTTTCGAGCTGAACGTCCGCAGAAAGGTCGATACCGACAGTTTTATTCAATCGGAATTGAAGCAATCGGTACACATGACGCAGCTCTCGATGCCGAAGTTATTGCAATTGCAGATGCTGGTTTTAAGAAATTAGGCTTAACAAAATACCGACTTGAAATGACTTCGTTAGGTGATGCCGAATCGCGAGCTGCGCATCGGGTAGATCTAGTTAAGTTCATTAGCGGCCTTGATCTAGATGAAGAGACGAAAGAGCGCGCAAAATTGAATCCACTTCGATTATTTGACGATAAGCGCGAAGAAGTTAGAACTTTAATGACAAAAGCTCCGATCTTGTTGGATTATCTATCGTCAGAATCAAAAGCGAATTTCGCCGAAGTGCAACGCCACTTAACCGCGATGGGAATCGCATTCACGATTAATTCACGAATGGTTCGAGGTTTGGATTATTACACTGGCACCACATTTGAATTCGTTCACGATCTACTTGGCGCACAATCCGGCATCGGTGGGGGCGGACGTTACGACGGATTAATGGGTGAAATTGGTGGCCAAGATATAACTGGTATTGGATTCGGGCTTGGCTTAGACCGCGCACTTCTGGCCGTTGAAGCCGAAGGCGTGGTTATTCCAGAAACTTTTGTAAGTGATCTATTTATTATTCCGATGGGCGAGGCCGCTAAGTCGGCAAGTCTGAAATATGCAGCCGATTTGCGAGCTAGCGGATTTAAAGTTGAGTTGGCCTTTGGTGATCGGGCTCTTAAGACAGCGATGAAGACTGCCGATAAGAGCGGGGCTCGTTTTTCACTAGTAATTGGTGACGAAGAGATCGCCAGCGGGGTAGTTGTAGTAAAAGAGATGAGCAGCGGAACTGCCAACTCGGTTAGACTGGACTCCTTAGCCAGTGCGTTGATGAACTAAAGGAAAGCTAGGTAGCTAAATTGATCCGTACACACGGGGCAGGCACAATCCGTAAGAGCCAAGTCGGCCAGACCATCACGTTGGCTGGTTGGGTTGCACGCCGCCGCGATCATGGTGGAGTTGCCTTTATCGATTTTCGCGATGCCACTGGTTGGGTCCAAGTTGTTATCCGCGATGAAACCATCGCAAATATGTTGCGCGCTGAATGGTGCTTAAAGATCACTGGTGTGGTTTCTGAACGCCCAGCTGGAAACGAAAACACCAATGTTGCCACTGGCGAAATCGAGATTATGGCCGATGAAGTCATTGTGTTGAGCGAAGCTGCGGCTCTGCCGTTCCCGGTCGATAGCGGCGATGAAGCGAATATTTCGGAAGAAGTTCGGTTGAAGTATCGATACCTAGATCTACGTCGCGAAAAGCCTGCGGCGAATTTACGAATGCGTTCGAAAGTTACAGCTGCGATCCGCCGCGTTATGGATGCCGAAGAGTTTCTAGACATTGAGACGCCTTACCTAACTCGATCTACGCCAGAAGGTGCTCGTGATTTTCTGGTTCCGGTTCGCCTGCAGCCAGGTTCTTGGTACGCGCTTCCACAATCGCCACAACTATTCAAACAATTATTGATGGTTGCCGGCATGGAGAAGTACTACCAAATTGCTCGCTGTTTCCGCGACGAGGATTTCCGCGCAGATCGTCAACCAGAATTCACGCAACTTGATATCGAAATGTCTTTTATCGATCAGGAAGATATTTTGGCTATTGCAGAGAAGATCGTTGCCACAGTTTGGCGCGAAACCGTTAATTACGAGATCCCACTACCGCTCAAGCGAATGACATACGCCGATGCAATGGCAGATTATGGTTCAGATAAACCAGATCTTCGATTTGGCCAAAAGCTAGTTGAATTAACAAACTTCTTCAGTGAAACACCGTTTCGAGTATTCCAAGCACCTTATGTTGGCGCAGTCGTTATGCCTGGCGGAGCAGATTCACCTCGTCGCGAACTTGATGCATGGCAAGATTGGGCAAAAGCTCGTGGCGCAAAGGGACTGGCTTACATTTTGGTAAACGCCGATGGCACGCTAGGTGGCCCGGTTGCTAAAAATCTTTCCGAAAAAGAACTAGCCGGAATCGTTGCTGCAGCAGGTGCTGCAAATGGCGACGCCATTTTCTTCGCGGCCGGCGAACGCGTCGCTTCGCAAAACTTATTGGGCGCAGTTCGTAATGAAATTGGTAAGCGCTGCAATTTGATCAACGAAGGCGCGTGGGAATTTCTCTGGGTGCTAGATGCACCAATGTTCGAACCTACTGATGGCGGCGGTTGGACTGCAGTTCATCATCCATTTACTGGACCAAAACCAGAGTTTGCTGCAACGTTTAAGAACGATCCAGCATCAGCACTGGCATATGCATATGACATAGTTTTGAATGGCACTGAATTAGGTGGCGGTTCGATTCGTATCCATGATCGCAATATCCAAAAGCAAGTATTTGAAGTTATCGGTTTAACCGATGAAGAAGCTAATAGTAAGTTCGGATTTTTACTAGATGCCTTCAATTACGGACCACCGCCGCACGGCGGAATTGCACTCGGCCTAGATCGCGTCTGCGCATTACTTAGCGGCTCAGAATCAATCCGCGAAGTTATCGCTTTCCCAAAGACTGCCTCTGGCGGTGACCCACTAACTGGTGCACCAACTCCAATTACACCCGCTCAACGCAAGGAAGCGGCAATTGATTGGGTTCCAGAAGTGGCTGAAAAGAAGTAGTTCTAAACCTACGCGGTAGGATTCAGTTAAGAAAAGTTGAAAGGGAAATTATGAGCGCAGGCGGGATTGCCTTAATCATTTGTGCAGTATCGCTATTCGCGATTGCTGTAGCAATTGCCTACGCCGTGATTCGTTTTGGGCGCTTAATAGATGAGGCAAAGGTTTCGCTGAAATCCTTAACCGACGAAACTGTTCCACTGTTAGATGGCGTTACTCAGACCGTCACCTTGGTTAACGGTCCGCTTGAAAGTTTTAACAAGATCACTAAGAACGTCGAAAATATCTCTACCAAAGCATCTGAGGCAACTTCGAGCTTCGTTGATAAAGGCGGCCCAGCTCTTAAGATCGCCGGAGCACTAATGAGTGCCGCTGGTGCGTCCAAGAAACGTAAAGCTAAAAAGACCAAGGCAGAGTGATCAGTACTAGTGGAATCTGCCGAGATACGTTCACGCTGGCTGCGCTTTTTCGAATCTGAGAACTCTCAGGGTTTAACGCACACGGTAGTTCCATCTGCATCATTAATTGCTGATGACCCAAATCTGCTCTTAGTAAATGCCGGCATGGTGCCGTTCAAGCCGTTCTTCTTAGGTGAAGTTACGCCACCTTATGCGCGTGCCACTTCAGTGCAAAAATGTGTTCGTACTCTAGATATAGACGAGGTTGGTAAGACAACTCGTCACGCTTCATTTTTTCAAATGTGCGGAAACTTCTCATTTGGTGATTATTTCAAAGAAGGCGCAATTGCCTTAGCTTGGGAGTTATTGACAAAACCAATCACCCAAGGTGGTTACGGTTTTCCAGAAGAAAAGTTATGGGTAACTGTTTTCCATACCGACGATGAAGCGGCTGATATTTGGCATCACAAGATGGGCGTTCCAAAGGAGCGAATCCAACGTCGCGGAATGGCCGATAACTTCTGGTCCATGGGTGTTCCGGGGCCCTGTGGTC
>CAIXTG010000185.1 GCA_903922325.1 uncultured Actinomycetes bacterium | reverse complement strand
CCGATACCGTTTCAGCGCAACGCGCACTTGAAATTGGTGCCGAAGCGTTATTGCTCGCAAAGAGCGGCGTAGATGGCGTTTATTCAGCCGATCCAAAGAAAGATCCAAAAGCAACCAAGTACGACTCAATTTCATATGATGAAGTTTTGAGTAAGTCACTTGCAGTGGCCGATGCCGCAGCATTTGCGCTCTGTCGCGAAAATAAGTTGCCGATTGTGATCTTCGATTTAATGACAAATGGAAATATTGCACGCGCCGTTCGTGGCGAATCGATTGGCACGATCGTCGCATAAGCGGCGGTCACTAAGTTAGGCGGGAAACCAAATGGCAGATGTAGCAGCAACGTTAAGCGATGCAACGAGCAAGATGGATAAAGCGGTAACTGTCGCTAAAGAAGATTTCGCGAGCATTCGTACCGGTCGTGCTAACCCAGCCCTATTTAACAAAATCATGGTTGATTACTACGGCACCTACACCGCGCTTTCGCAATTAGCTTCAATCCAAGTTCCTGAAGCCCGCATGGCAATCGTTTCACCATTTGATAAAGGCGCTATGGCCAGCATTGAAAAGGCGATTCGCGATTCAGATTTAGGCGTTAACCCAGGCAACGATGGCGTGGTTATTCGCGTTAATTTCCCACAATTAACTGAAGAACGTCGCAAGGAATATGTAAAAGTTGTAAAGACTAAAGGCGAAGACGCCAAGATTTCGATTCGCAATATTCGTCGCGCAGCTAAGGAATTGCTAGAAAAGGCTGAAAAAGATGGCGATATTGGTAAAGATGATTTAACTCGCGCTGAAAAAGAGCTAGAGAAAATGACTGGTGATCACACCACCATGATCGATGAGTTGTTAAAGCACAAGGAGGCCGAACTCCTCGAAGTCTAAGGAGTTTGTAAACCCATGGACGATCTCCATTCGATTAACGATGCCATTAATCGGCGTGCCGGGCGCAAGTTGGGTCCCTCGATTTTGGTTTCGCTTTCGTTAGTCGCACTTGTTTGGGCATCGCTTGCTTTCCAGCCAGTTATTTTTGCGGCCCTAGTTACTTTGGCGGTTTGTTTAGGTATTCGTGAAATCTCGCGCGCATTTGCTCAAGTCGAAACAAAGATTTCAAGTAACGCACTTATCGTTGCAACCATCGGTCTCTCAGCTGCAACTTGGCAAGGGGGAGTAGCTGGATTAGCTGTGGCAACCGCCGTAGCTCTGCCAATCTTATTAATTAATTTGTTGCGCAATGGGCCAGAAGGTTTCGTGGCAAGTGCAACAGCAACCACGTTGGTACTTGTTTATTTGCCATTCTTAGCTGGCTTCCTGATTCTGCTGAGCAATGAATCAAATGGTTTAGCCCAAGTTATGACCTTTGTAATTCTGGTTGGTTGCAACGACACCTTCGGATATTTCGTTGGCGTATTAATTGGCAAACATCCAATGGCGCCAAAAATTAGTCCTAAGAAATCTTGGGAAGGTTTAATTGGTTCTATTGTTTTCACCACTTTAGGTGGCAGCCTGATGTTTCATTACGTTTTAGATATTCACTGGCATATTGGTGCGCTAGTTGGCTTATTAATAGTCTTCACGGCGACAAGTGGAGATTTAATTGAAAGCGCCATGAAACGCGATTTACACTTAAAAGATATGGGCTCACTGCTGCCTGGCCATGGCGGAATTCTCGATCGCTTAGATTCAGTGCTGCTTTCCGCACCAGCGCTCTGGTTGACGCTCGAATTAGTGCAGCGATACCTATAAATGACTGAAATAAAGTTAGTTTTCGATGAACCGGTTCAGCGCAAGAAAGCGCCTAAACACTTAGCTGATTTAGCACCTGCCGATCGCAAAGCATGGGCAGCCGAACTTGGTTTTCCTGGTTATCGGGCAAACCAAGTCGCCACGCATTACTTCTCGCACTTAGCTCACGACCCAAGCACCTGGACTGATGTTCCGGCAGATTCACGTCAAGCTCTAGCAGATGCGCTAACCCCATCGCTGATTTCATTGGTGCGCACAGTTACCTGCGATAACGGCATGACCCGTAAAGATCT
Source organism: uncultured Actinomycetes bacterium (assembly GCA_903922325.1). Taxonomy (GTDB): domain Bacteria; phylum Actinomycetota; class Actinomycetes; order Nanopelagicales; family Nanopelagicaceae; genus Planktophila. The sequence continues at coordinate 423 of CAIXTG010000185.1, read as the reverse complement.
TTGGAAATTACATGATGGCGTTTTAGTTGAATCGGTTTTAATGCGTTACACAGATCGCACAACAGTTTGTATTTCATCGCAAGCAGGTTGTGGCATGAACTGTCCGTTCTGCGCAACCGGCCAAGCTGGTTTAACTCGCAATCTTTCTGCAGGTGAAATCACCGAACAAATTGTGGCCGCAGCTCGCACCTGTGCCAATGGCGAACTACCTGGTGGCCCAACTCGGCTTTCTAATATTGTATTCATGGGCATGGGCGAACCACTTGCTAACTACAACGCAGTTTCGCGCACGCTTCGAAATATCACCGATGAGAATCCAAATGGCCTCGGAATCAGTGCTCGCTCGGTAACTGTTTCAACCGTTGGCTTAGTAAATGGTATTGAGAAGTTAATGGCTGAAGATTTAAATGTTACGTTAGCAAT
>CAIXTG010000184.1 GCA_903922325.1 uncultured Actinomycetes bacterium | reverse complement strand
GAATCGCTGCACTGCGGCATCTGATTCCGAAACGATTGATTCAGTGTGCTGAGTGCCGTATTTAGCTATGTGATCAGCTGCGGCATCAACGCTGGCCACTACCCCAACATTCATTTCGAGAATGCCATATTCGGTTGACCAATTTTCTTCAGTTGCCAACGTCGCTGGAATCTTTAGCTCGTTTGCTACAGCAAGTGCTTTAGCATCAACATTTAATTTAACGCCAGCATCATGCAGACCCTTAAGCGCAGTTGGCAAGAATTGAGCGGCAACTGCTTCGTGAACCAACAGAGTTTCGGCGGCATTACAAACACTAGGGCGATGACATTTTGAATTAATTAAAATCGGAAGTGCTTTAGCTAGGTCAGCGAATTCGTCAACATAAACATGGCAAACACCTGCGCCAGTTTCAATTGTTGGCACGCTTGATTCATCGACCACCATGCGAATAAGTGCCGCACTCCCCCGTGGAATAACTAAATCAACTTTGCCGCGCGCATTTAACAGAGCTTTAACGGTGTCGCGGTCATCAGATGGCACAAGTTGCAGAACATCTGGTGAAATCTTGGTATTAGCTAATGCACTGCGCATTACTTCAAGCAGAATTGCGTTGCTATTGGCAGCAGTTGATGAACCTCTTAGCAACGCAGCATTGCCGGACATCAATAAAATAACTGCGGCATCAACGGTCACATTTGGACGAGCTTCATAAACCATACCGATTACGCCAAATGGAACCGAGATCTGCTTTAGGTGAAGACCGTTGGGCAGAGTGCGCTCACGCAAAACATTTCCGAGTGGGTCTTCAAGGGCGGCAACTTGGCGCGCACCATTAGCAATTCCTTTAACGCGTTCAGCAGTAAGCAGTAAGCGATCTTGTAATTGTGGGTGCATGCCTTCGGCGATACCGCGATCGATATCTACCTTGTTGGCAGCCAGAATCTCGGTGCTACGAGACTCGATTTCGTCAGCAATAGCGTTAAGTGCGGCTGCTCGCTCTGCGCCAGTTGCAGTAGTTAGCGTGCGTGCAGCCAAGCGAGCGCGATCAGCTAATTCCGCGACAGTAGTTGTGGCACTCATGGCGTAATCGTATCGGGGGTTACGATTTGGAGGTGCCTAAATTAATCAAGATACTGCGCAATACCGTAATCGTCCTGCTCGCACTTTATCTTGCTCTCTTTGCGGTTACTAAGGTGATTCGATACCCCGAACCGATTGCAGCGATTCGATTAGGACTGGCTCCAGCATCCAAGACACCAGATCTGATGCCCTTTCATTGGATCGTAGCTGCGCCTTCGACTTTTGCGCCTTGGCAGAGCGGCACTCCCGAAGTTCTTGATCAGGTTACTTGGAAGGGCAAGAAAGTAGATTTTGAAATCTTCCTGGAAGAGACCGCCACTAATGCATTTCTAGTAATTCGCGATGGAAAAATTACTTACGAGCGCTATCCAAACCCGGCCATTACTGAAAAAACGGTTCTTCCTTCTTACTCAGTTGCAAAGACCATGACTTCGCTTTTAGTTGGCCAGCTAATTGATGAAGGCAAAATTAAAGAGAGCGATACTTTCGTAAGTATCTTGCCGAATTTTAAGGCTGGTACTTCATTCGACAAAGTCACCATCAAGGATTTACTTGATATGAATTCTGGAGTTGGAGTATCTGATAATTATCCAACCGGGCCAGCTGGTTGGGGTGTTGCGATTGCCCAGATGTATGCATCTACCGATGTGAATTGGTTCTTAATGAATAACCGCAAGATGAAAGAAGAACCAGGGACATTCCCCGAATATCGTTCGGTTAATACTCAGATGCTTGGCCTAATCGTTCAGAAAGTTACTGGTCGCACCTTGGCTGAAGAATTCACTGATCGGGTGTGGCAGAAAATGGGCGCTGATAATGACGCCACATGGAATGTTGATAAAGAACGCGGTCACGAGAAAGCTTTCTGCTGCTTTAATGCAACAGCGCGCGATTACGCCCGCGTAGGTTTAGCGGTAATGACCGGTTCGCCTGCAATTGCCAGCAAAGCGTGGAAAGAACGGTTATCTAAGTCAGCCGTAACGCTTGATTATGGCTGGGGCTATAGCGCGCAAATGTGGCACCCATTTCCCAATATCAATTTAATGCTTGGACTGCATGGGCAATACATCTATCAAGATGCCGCGACGAATACCGTAATAGTTAAGTTAAGCGATCTGCCAACAAGTGCCGATGGAATTAGTACCGAGATAGTTAAAGTACTAAAGGAGATTTCAGAGAAGAACTAAATCGTCGCGATGTACTAATTCGCGTTCGTACTCTGGCCCTAACGCTGCTGCTAATTCTTTAGTTGAGCGACCAAGCATTACTGGTAATTCAACTGCGTCAAAGGCAACTAGGCCGCGCGCAATTACTTTGGCATCTGGCCCAACTAATTCAACGGTATCCCCCGCAATAAATGTTCCCTCAACTGCAGTAACACCTGCTGGTAATAGTGAAGTACCACGTTCGCAGATAGCTTTGACTGCGCCGGCATCGAGAATTAATTTGCCTTGTGGAGTAGCTGCATGAGCTAACCAAAGTAAACGTGAAGTTGTTTTGCGTTCGTGGCCATGAAAATAAGTGCCGAGTTCAGCACCAGCAATTGATTGTGCGGCTTGTTCAAGCGATGTCAGCAACATTGAAATACCAGCACCTGTTGCAATTCGAGCTGCCTCGATCTTGGTAACCATTCCCCCGCTTCCAACACCGGCAGAACCTGCGCCGCCAACTTCAATGGCTGCAATATCGGCGAAGTCGGTAACTTCAGAAATGGCTTTAGCACCGGCTTGTGAAGGATCAATGTCATAAAGGGCATCAATATCTGAAACCAGAACAAGCAAGTCGGCATCGATCAAAAGTGCAACCAGGGCTGCCAATCGATCGTTGTCGCCAAATCGAATCTCTTGGGTACCAACAGAGTCATTCTCGTTAATGATTGGTACCACGCCTAATTGCAGCAACTTAAATAGCGTGCGTTGCACGTTCTGATAATGAACGCGACGCACAATATCTTCAGTGGTGATTAATACTTGCGAGGCAGTAATTGAGTGCTTGGCAAAACTCTCGGTGTAGCGATGAATCAAAAGCCCTTGACCAACTGAAGCTGCTGCTTGTTGTGTTGCTAAGTCTTTAGGACGAGCTGATAAACCAAGTGGCGCTAGACCAGCAGCGATCGCACCTGATGAAACAACCAGAACTTCGGCG
>CAIXTG010000183.1 GCA_903922325.1 uncultured Actinomycetes bacterium | reverse complement strand
TTTTATTTTCCTCCCCGAGCTGCAACAAGTTGCTTTTCAGTTAAGTGGCAGCGAGAGAAATGTGCGTTCTCTTTCATATCTAAAGATGGGGCGAGCGTTGCGCAAAGGTTGTCAGCTACTTGATCAGCAAAAGTGCAACGCTTGCGGAATGAGCAGCCTTGCGGCAAGTTAATTAGCGAAGGTGGCTGACCTGGAATTGCGATTAGGCGCTTGCCTTCAAGTTGATCAACCCGTGGAATCGAATTCAAAAGCCCGATTGTGTAAGGATGATCTGGCTTGTAATAAATGCCATCTGCAACACCTTGTTCAACAATCTTTCCGGCGTACATAACATTTACGCGATCTGCTACTTCGGCTACCACGCCTAAATCGTGGGTAATCAAAATAACTGCCATGTTAAATTCTTTCTGCATATCTTTAAGCAGTTGCAGAATCTGTGATTGCACAGTTACATCAAGGGCGGTCGTTGGCTCATCAGCAATTAACAACGATGGGTTGTTAATCAAAGCCATGGCGATCATTACGCGTTGGCGCATGCCGCCAGAAAATTGGTGCGGAAATTCTTTGACTCGCTTTGAGGCATCTGGAATTCCAACTAACTCAAGCATCTCAGTAGCGCGCTTGTGGCCCGCTTTCTTATCGCCCTTGTTATACAGGCGCCAAGCTTCAGATAGTTGATCACCAATTGAGTAGTAAGGATGCAGCGCTGACATGGGATCTTGGAAGATCATCGACATTGCTTTTCCGCGCAGGCGACGAACTTGATCTTCAGGTGCACTAATTACATCGATTGGGCCTGATTCAAGATTCAATATGGCCGAGCCATTGATATTAGTTGACTTGCGATTATGCAGACCCATGATTGCAAGTGAGGTCACAGATTTACCCGAACCTGATTCACCTACAACAGCCAGGGTTTCACCACGATCAACGCTAAATGAAATGTCATTTGATGCCTGCACCAAACCATCTTCGGTTGGAAAACTTACGGTTAGGTTTTTAACCTCTAGGAAGGCGCTCATGCGACACGCACCCGTGGGTCGATGTATGCATACAAGATATCCACCAACAAATTCATAACAACTAAGAAGGTTGCTGCCAACATAGTTGTGGCCACAATAATCGGTAAGTCATAGTCATTTAATACTGCGCGAATTGAGAGGCGACCAAGACCAGGCAAATTGAAGATGCCCTCGGTAATGATGGCGCCTCCTAGTAGACCAGCAAAATCAAGACCTGCCAAAGTTACGATTGGGGCAAGAGCGGCGCGAAGTGTGTGTTTGCGCAAAATTACTTTTTCACTTAATCCCTTAGCTCTTGCTGTGCGGATGTAATCTTCGCTTGAAGTTTCAATCACATTCGAACGAGTAAATCGAGTGTAGGTCGCAGCGTAAGCCAGCGCCAAAGTGATCCATGGGAATATGAAGGTATTGATCCATCCGATTGGATTTTCTAGCGGGCTGACCCATTTACCTAAATCAATTGGATTTACAAATCCGAATTTAAGGGCAACAAAGAGCAGAATTAAAATACCCGAGATAAATGTTGGAAGTGAAGTTCCAACTAGTACGAATACATTGCTTGCTCGATCTGGCCATCGATTTTTAAAGCGAGCCGCCACAATTCCTAAGGAAACACCGACAAACAACCATAGGAAGAACGCACCGATTGCAAGCGACAACGTAACCGGGAAAGCAGATTTCAATAGATCAGTTACGCACTCGTGGCGGTTAAATGAATAACCGAAAGCTGGGGCTGGGCAGGTGAATTGAGCTTGACCTTCACCGTAAGTACGACCAACAAATAAACCCTTTACCCAACGGCCATATTGAACTTGGACCGGCACATCAAGGCCTAGGCGGTGGCGGTTAGCTTCAACTACGGCTGGTGAACAAGCTTTGCCGCAAGTTAAACGAGCAGGATCCATAGGTAGTACATCGAAAATTAAAAATACCGACATGCTGATTAAAGTCAGCACCACCAATGTGGCACTAATTCGTCTGACTAAATATTTCAACATCTTGGTAACTCCTAATTTAATTTCTAATCTTAAATTTCATTTTTGATACTTGCGTGGTTGAGGGTGACCCCGCAAAGGGCCACCCTCAACTTCACACTTTTCTAGCTTTGGCTATTACTTAACGTAGAGCTGTCCGAAACCGAAGGTTCCTTGTGGCTCCCAGTAATAAACTCCGCCAACGCCTGAACCCCACTGGAATTGACCCTTAGAGAACACAGGGCGAATGATCCAGTATTGATCCATTACGTATTGACCAAGTTCTTGCCATGCCTTTGCTTGCTTAGCACGGTTTGTTTCAACCTTTGCAGCATCTGACTTCTTCTTGAAGGCAGCGTACGCAGCGTCGTTCCAGTTCTGTGACAAGTTAAAGCCACCCTCTTTTGTAAAGAGCTCAGGAATAACAGTTGAAGCATTTGCCCAGTCAGCACCCCAACCAGCAGATGAAATGTCATTCTGCTTTTCGGTGTTCATAACTGTTGAGTAGTACTGACCTGAAGGAATGAAGTTGAACTTAATCACAATGCCGGCAAGCTTTAGGGCTTCAGTAATCAAAACTGATGCCTTCTGGTTTGTGCTTGATTGTGCGATGTCCCAAACGATTCCCTTATCAGGATTTGTTGCGCGATCGTATGCAGCAGGGCATGCAGTCTTTGCAGCTGCTAGAAGTTCCTTAGCCTTATCAGGGGCACCAGTGATCTTCCATGCTGGATCGTGAATGTTTCCTGTTGTCTTCTTGTAGTCAAGACCAAGAACTGGCTTTACAGGGCTATCGCCTGGATCACCGTAGTAAACAGATCCACCTGAAAGGTCGATCAGTGCCTGGGTATTGATTGCAAAGAACACAGCCTTACGTACGTTTAGGCAGTCCATGTGGCCAACAGCAACGTTCATAGCTGCATAGCGAACATATGGATCGTAAACGTTCATACGCTGGTTAGCCTTCTTTGGATCATCAAAGAATGCGCGGTTATTTGCTGGCATCAATCCATCAAGGTTTACTGTGTTTGGAATTGAGTTATCAAGCATGATCTGATCGCGTACATCTTCAGCAAGACCGAAGCGAACTACGATGTTATCTGCATAAGGTGTGCGAACTGAGTCAGAAGACTTCTTCCAAGCAGCGTTACGAACTAGAACCATTTCGTCGCCAATCTTGTATGACTCGATCATGTATGGACCGTTAGCGAATGGCTTTAGGTCGTACTTGTCGCCAGTGTCCTTTGACTTCTTAACTGGTGCACCTGCTGGGTAAGTAAGTGCATAGTTGAAGTCTGCGAATGAGCGGTTTAGCTTGAAGGTAATTGTGTTGCCCTTACAAGAAACTGCCTTATCGAATAGTGCTTGTCCGGTCTTCTTGTATGGACCAGCGTACTTTGATGAGCCATCGTCATTCTTAGGAATGTCTAGAGCTTGTACAAGGTACTGAGGACCATCTGTGATTACATCTTGTGCGAACGGACGTGAAACGCCGTATGCAACATCAGCACATGTAACAGCTGAACCATCTTGCCAGGTAACACCTGGACGAAGTGTGAATGTCCATGTCTTAGCAGCATTGCTTGGCACACCAGTGTTGGTTGCTAAGTCAGCTACTAGAGATGAACCTGCTGAACCTGCTGTTGGCTTGTATGAAACCAAGTTGCGGTAGATGTATGAATTAAAGAACGCGATATCACGGCCTGTGTAAACACGGGCTGGATCTACGTGATCGAATTGTTCTGCGTGGGTAATGAAATACAGAGTTCCACCAGTTTTGGCGGCTGCATTTGCAGTACCTGCGGTACCTACTAGAACGCCAGCAGCAAGAAGTGCAGTTGCAGCTGTTGTAGCTAGAAGGCGACGACGCAAATGACGTGAAGTCATTTTGGACATTTGTCCTCCTTGTAGATGAGTTATCTGACTCGCGGCCGCGAATCAGTTTTAACAGTTCGCAATTGATCTCGCGAGATCTCAACTGCTTTGTTGAACTGTTTTTCCCGTATTGCTACGGAAATCTATTTTATTTAGTTATCTACTTCCCTTGGGATCCAGCGCATCGCGGATCGCATCACCCAAAAGGTTTAACGAAAGCACGATGATCACCAACATGGTTGATGGAATCAAAAGGTAAGCCGGGTCATCGCGCCAGTAGCCAACGGCATCTGATAGCACTAGACCGAAAGTTGATGCAGGTGCTTGCACGCCAACACCCAAGAATGAGAAGACCGCTTCAGCAGATAAGAAACCTGGCAGTGAAAGAGATAGGAAAACAATCGCTGTAGGCCACAAGTTAGGAAGTAACTCTTTAGTAATGATGCGCCAGCTAGATGCGCCCATTGCTTGCGCCGCCATTACGAAATCACGTTCGCGCATAGACATTGCTTGTGAGCGAATTAAACGAGCGAATCCTGGCCATCCGAAGAAGACAAAGAAAGTAACTAGAACCACGATGCGCGCAGCATTATCTTTAGCGATACCCATTGCTTCAACGCGCTGTACGAGCGGCAAGCTAAGTGCGATGATCATGAAGGTGCCTGGGAATGAAAGTAAGAAGTCTGAGAAGCGACCAACGATGGCATCTACGCGGCCACGGAAATATCCAGTTGCAACTCCGATTAACATTCCTAAACCAATAGTTGTAACGCTGGTAATAACGGCAACGGTGTAAGAAATTCGGGAACCGTAGAGCAGAAGCGAAAGAACATCGCGACCCGTGCCTGGCTCTACGCCAAGTGGGTGATCAAGTGTGATGCCGCCAAATTTTCCAATTGGCATTGCGTATTCATTTAGCGTTTCTGGGTAGGTTTGTGTATTGCTTAAGCCAAGTAGACGAACAATTATCGGCGCTAGAACTGCAGCCATGATGAAAAAGATTGCTACCCAAGCGCTAGCTATGCCAACTTTGTTACGGCGAAATCGCATCCAGGCAATCTGCTTTGGCGTACGTTGCGCGAAATCTTGAGCGCTATCTTCAACTTCAAGTACGGCGTTGTCAGCCAATTGAAAAACCTTTCCACTTCACAGTTTGCGATTAAAACCGTTTCTGCAACTCTGTTGCAAAAACGTAATACCGCACGGTAGATCAGCCACGGCAAAAGCCGAGGCAAGGTGTGAACGGTACTAAACCTGTGTCTAAATTAAAACCCCAAATGTCCGAATTACCCCTTTTTAAGGCTTCGGTTAGGTAACGATTCATATCTATTACAGCTCAGGAAGGTACTAACTATGGGTAGCCGAACTCGCAGATCTCACGCCTCGGAATAACTGAATCGGGATCAAAGCACCCAAGGTCATCAGCACCACCCAGAGAATGCCCAAATTAGCGTCAATCATCATGCCGGCAACGGCTGGCCCGATCACCCCAGATACGCCCCACTGCATGCCCATTAACGCATTGGTGCGACCTCGCAAATGTTCTGGTGAAAGTTCATTAGCTAGAGCTGGCGATGTTGGCGACCAAACCATTTCGCCAAATGCGAAAACTATTTGGCTGATCGAAAGCAAAATACCCGCTACAAAAAGTGGAGCTAACGGGGCAACGCCTACGAAGATCCAGGAAAGTGCCCAAATTAAGGAAACTGAAACCAGAGCTCGCTGCTTTGATATGCGGGCAAGTAATTTCAAAACTAGTGGTTGGAGAACAAAAATAGTTACTGTGTTTGCCGCAAAAATAACGCCCAACCATTTCGGCGATAGATCTAGAACTTGCGTAGCAAATAGCGGAATTCCAGACATAGTGGCGCCATAACCGAAGATCATTAAAATTAATCCGCCCAACGATAACCGCATCAAGCTAGGGATTTTTAATAGTTCAGCATAAGAACCAGTTTGTGGTTCATTTTCTTTTGCCACATATTTGCCAACTTCAGGACCCTTTAAAGAATAAATGGCAAGAAAGAAAACAATGAAAGTACAAGTATCAACCAGATAAAGAATTTGATAAGAGCGCAGCGAACTATTGGAAACTATCAGCGATGAAATCAAACCACCCAAACCGAGCCCTAAATTAAGCAACATAAAATTAAGTCCGAAAATCTTTTGGCGATCTTCTGGCTTAGTCATGCGAGTTAACATCACAGTTTGTCCTGGCCAGGTGGTGCTATCGCCAATTGCGCTGACAGTTGCCACGATGACGGCCGTTGTTTTGTTATCTACAAATGCCCATGCGGCAGTCGCGCTAATTTTCAAGAGTAAGCCAGTCAAAATAACTTTCTTAGGGCCAATTCGATCAATTAGCGCACCGCTTGGGCCACCAATTACTAACGACATGCCCGCGCTCCAGGCCAGCAATAAACCGCCAAAAGTCGTGGTAAAGCCCCGCATATCGTGCAGATAGACCAAGAGCAATGACATCGTCATTCCCCCGCCGATGGCATTAAACCCAACACCCAGTACTAGCCGGCGCGCTTTTGGCGATAGTAAATCGAAATACTCGGTGAAATAGCGCATTGAGCGAGCCTATAACTCTGCGACAATACCTGTCATGTCCATGAACGCGAGCCCTGGTTTCAAATTTGAAATCAACAAGTCGGCTGAAAATTCATTTGCTCGAACTGGCACGTTAACGACTCCAAATGGCGTAGTTGAAACACCTGCATTTATTCCAGTTGGTACCAAGGCCACTGTTAAATCTGTTTTGCCTGAAGCGATGCGCGAACTTGGCGCTCAAGCTCTTCTTTCAAATGCTTATCACTTGTACTTGCAACCAGGTCCAGAGATTCTTGATGAAGCTGGTGGCTTATCCAAATTCATGAATTGGAACGGCCCAACTTTTACCGACAGCGGTGGTTTCCAAGTTCTCTCTCTTGGTGTTGGGTTTAAAAAAGTACTTGCCATGGATTCCAAAACTTTCCGAGCCGATGATGTGATTGCTGATAATAAGCAACGTCTTGCCCACGTCGATGATGAAGGCGTAACTTTTAAATCGCATTTAAATGGATCGATGCATCGCTTTACTCCAGAAATTTCAATGCAGATTCAACATCAAATTGGCGCCGACGTAATGTTTGCCTTCGATGAATGCACCACGCTTCACAACACTCGTGGCTATCAAGAGCGCGCGATGGATCGAACTTATGCCTGGGCAATTCGTTGTTTAGATGAACATAAACGTTTAACAATTGAGCGAGCCGATAAGCCTTACCAAGCTCTCTTTGGCGTTATTCAAGGCGCACAATATGAAGACTTGCGGCGCAAGGCAGCAAAAGATTTAGGTTCACTTGAATCATCAGGTATCTCATTTGATGGTTTTGGCATCGGTGGAGCGTTAGATAAAGATTCTCTGGGCACGATTGTGCAGTGGGTTAATAGCGAGCTGCCCGAAGAAAAGCCTAAGCATTTACTTGGCATTGGCGCCCCAGAAGACCTATTTGTTGGGGTTGAGAGCGGTATCGATACCTTCGATTGCGTACTCGCTTCACGTATTGCTCGCTCTAGTGCTGTCTACACAATGACTGGTCGCTATAACTTAACTAATGCCACCTATAAGCGAGATTTTAATCCGATCGATAGTGAATGCGATTGCTATACCTGCACCAACTACACCCGCGCATATCTGAACCACTTATTCCACGGCAAAGAAATGATCGCCGCGACCTTGGCCACCATTCACAACGAACGTTTCGTAGTGCGCCTAGTTGATCAAATGCGAGCAGCTCTAAAGACTGGTCACTTCTTTGATTTGAAAGATGAATTCATGGGTCGCTTCAAACATAAATCAGGTCAGCACCACGACTAATCTGCGAACTTAGCCTTAAAGTCAGCAACTGAAATTTCATAAACATTCTCTGGGCCATCTTCTTCATCAATCTGCACACCTGTAAAAGGAAACCCAAAGTATTCAATAACTTTAATCGATGGTGCATTATCTGGACTAACCGTATATCTAAATGATTTAACCCCAGGTTGCTCTAGCGCCCACTTCCACATTGCCATTAGCGCCTCTTTAGCAAAACCTTGATTGTGAAATTCTGACTCGATCCCTAACCCAATTTCAACCATGCCGCTTTCATCTGGCACGCCATGAAAACTAGTGCTGCCAATAATCTCGCGGCTTTGTTTCAGCACGATCTGGCGCACAAACCATTTATTACAGCTGGGATCATTTTTTACTTGTGGAACTCGCCAGTGAAGCGGGCCTTGAAAATCAACTAAAACTCGGTGTGGATTAGTGAAATTAGCGCCTTTAAGAATTGGCGAATCATCACGCTGTTCAAAAAGCGTGATCAGATTCGCGCCGCTAATGTGATGCAATTCCAGCCGCTGTGTTACCAGGGTTTCCTGGACCAAATCTAGTTCCGAAGCCACCTAACTATTCTAAATTATGAATAGGGTCTGCGCTTTCACTACTGCTTCTTCGCGCCCACTGGCGCTCAACTTGCGATAGATATTGCGCAGGTGGGTCTTCATCGTGTTGTGCGAAATATGTAGCGTTTTTCCGATAGTCGTAATCGGTTTACCAGTCGCAAGCGAGCGAAGCACATCAATTTCTCGCTTGGTTAAAGGTTGGGTCAAGGCCGCATTCTGATTGTTCTTATTATTCATTCGGGCAGCCGCAGCTCGAGCTAACTCCTCGAGATACACCGTTGGCCGCTTAGATGCACTGCGGATAATTAATTCCAGAATTGTGGGATCTTGTCGCAAGAAAGTCTCTTTAGCGCCAACTCGGGCACCAATATCAAGACCTATTTTTAGTGAATCCATTGCCAATGTTTCCTGCAAAATATTTGCCTCGCAACCCACTAAGGATTTCCAAATCTTTTCACGAGCACTATCGGAATCTAAGATTTCTGGTGCTGTCTTTTTCTTCACTTCATTCTTTGAAACTGCAGAAAGTGCCTGTCGATATTGGTATGTGAAAATAAGGTCTTTTGGTAAGCGATTTAGAATTTGAGTAGATCGCTCGTAATCCTTGACCCAGAACCTAAGAAAAAGCTCATTAATATCAATTATTAAACTTAGGCCATCTTCACCTTTGAACTCAGCGGCGAGTTTTCGATGATCCCGTACAACCGCAAAAGCTTCTTCGACTTTTCCATTCATCATCAATACCCGAGCCAAATAACTTTCGGCCATAAACAGCCATGGCCATTGCTGCCATTCTCGTGCGAGTTTTGCCAATTTTTCTAGCTCATCATTTGCTTTCGCTGCTTCACAAAATTCTAAATAGCAGCGCGCTTTGATGTAGATGGCTTCGGTGTAACCAAAGAACCCTGCATATTCATTACGCTCTCCGATCTCCTCAGAAAGCAATGCCGCATCTAGAGCTTGCAGGTATTCACCTTCCAAAAATAACTTCATGGCGCGAATGGTCTGCCAGACAAACAAGTCATCTGGTGAATTACTATCCTTGATAATCTCTCTTACTTCGGCTTCAATCGAATTTAGAGTTGCCGAATCTTCAAAAATAAATGATCGAGCAGCAAATATACGTAAAACACCTAAGCGATCAGATTGCTCGATCTCTGGCTCTGGTATCGGTTCACGGAAAAATACTTCCATCTGATTATCAAATTCGGATAACCGGCCGCGGCAGAAAGCAACATGTGCCAAGGCTGCAGCATTAATTCGATCGATAAATGGTGACAGTGTCGAATCTTTATAGGAAAACCGCATCTCTTCAATCAATTGAATCGTGCGATCGAATTCATAACTAACTAAGTGCCCCATAATTGTGGCAAGTTCAGCGAATAATCTATTTCGGGTGTTATCTAGTGGTAAATAATTGCTCCAATAGAGAATATTTCTACCATCGCCACGAGTAATCAACTTACGCAGCGCTGGCTTAAACATCTTTCGTAAGTATTCAGAATCACCAGATTTTATTGCATGAGATATCGCCAAATTCAATTGATTCCGCAATTGGAAGAGTTCTGAAACGGCAATTTGATTCGCTCTATATTTCTTGCTATCTGAGCGGGCGATCTCATCTATCACTTCTCGCGCAGTGTTATTGAAAATATAGGAACTTTTTTGGCCAGCAGCCGTCATTAGAAATACGCCTTCGGCCGCTAGTTTATTTAAGTTAACTTCATTAGCTGGTTTCTGAATTATTGATGAGGCTAAATCAAGGTCAAAAACTTCAAAACTAGACATTGCGATCAATAGCTCGCGAGTATCTTTAGCGAGTTTTTCAAATTTGTTGAGAACTAAATTCTTAACCAAGCTATCGTCAACTTCTAGCTCGAATTTACTATCTTCGCCACTCGCAATAATTCCAACCGCTGATGGCCAGCCATGAGTTTGTTGTAAGATTTGATTTAGCTTCTTTTCATTTGGGTCAACACCAGAGACTTGAAGTAAGGATTTAATCTCATCCATTGAAAAAACTAAGTCACCAGCCGTGATTACCGACAAGCGGCCAATGCTTGAAAACCGCTTAAGCGATACTGTTGGCATTACGCGGCGCAGTGCGAAAATGTGAATATTATCTGGAATCGCATCCATATATGATTGCGTTACATTTAATTGATAAGTAAACACGTCAACCACATTATCTAGAACTAAAACAATATCTTCTTTAAGATT
>CAIXTG010000182.1 GCA_903922325.1 uncultured Actinomycetes bacterium | reverse complement strand
GTCGATGCGGTTTACGAACCAGCAGATTTCCTAGAAAAATCAGTTCAGTTCGCAGCTAGCGTTTTAGCTGGTGCTACCAAGATAGAACGTGCTGACTACAGCAATGATCCAGCTTGGGAAAGTGCTCTTGCTACCGGCAAAGCTGCCGCTCTTAAGAAATATGGCGGCGCCGAAATTGATGCACCAAATGCCGCGCTGAAATTAATTGCTGCAGCAAAAAGTAACTCACTCGGCGAAGGCTTTGATGCCGAAGATCAAGCTTTAGCTGATCTAACAATGAGTGACCCACTTCGTGCTTCGCTATATGCCTTTAATTTGATTCAGAAGAAGCGCAAGAAAGTTGAAGGTGCACCAAAACCAGCTCTTGGTCGCAAAGTTGCTCGTGTAGGCGTCGTTGGTGCGGGCTTGATGGCTTCTCAATTAGCACTTCTATTGCTACGTAATTTAAAGACCCCAATCGTGATGACTGATATTGATCAAGAGCGCGCAGATAAAGGTGTGGCTTGGGTTCGTGCTGAACTAGCTAAGCTCGTCGAAAAGAAACGTATGAGCGAAGAAGCAGCTCGTCGTTTAAGTCTGCTAATTAGCGGTTCGGCCGATCAGAGCGTATTTGCTGGTTGTGACTTTGTGATCGAAGCAATCTTCGAAGAACTTGCCCTAAAGCAAGATCTATTTAAGAAGCTAGAAAATATTGTTTCGCCAGAATGCGTAATAGCAACGAATACTTCTTCGCTTTCAGTTGAAGCAATGTCTGAAGGCATGAAGAATCCAGAACGAGTTATTGGTTTCCACTTCTTTAATCCAGTTGCGATTATGCCGCTTCTTGAAGTTGCTCGTACTTCAAAGACCGATGATGCAACCACTGCAACTGCGGTCAACATTGGCAAAGAACTTAAGAAGACCATGGTGATTACTAAAGACGCACCAGGCTTTGTGGTTAATCGTTTGCTAACTCGCTTTATGGGCGAGATTACAGATGCGATGGATGAAGGAACCCCAGCAGATATTGCCGATAGTGCACTTCGTAGCGTTGGTTTCCCAATGTCACCGTTTGAATTAGTTGGCTTAGTTGGTCCAGGAGTTGCGTTACACGTTGCCGAGACTTTGAATAAGAATCTTGGTCCTCGCTATCGCATCTCCCCTACGATGCAACGACTTGTTAAAGAAGGCGTTCGCACTTTCTACATCAAAGACGACAGTGGCAAGTTGGTACCGAATCCAGCTGCAGTTGCACTTATGGAAAAGGGCGATAAACCATCTACTGGCGAAGAAGTACGTATGCGCGCACTTAAAGCTTTGGCTGAAGAAGCTCGCATGATGCTAGATGAAGGTGTTGTTAGCACTGCAGCTGAAATTGATATCTGCATGTTGCTTGGTGCCGGTTGGCCAATGATGCTCGGCGGAATTTTGCCTTACCTAGATCGCGAAGGTATTAGCGAAGCCGTCTCGGGTCAGCGTTTTCATCCAGCGGGCGTTGCATCTCTGGCTTAGATAACTCTGTCATTGGGCTTAGGAAGCCATCTTTAAGAGATGCGCTCCACTCGACAATGTTTAATGAAATCTGCTGCGCAGTAATCCCCAGCTCGCTCAAGATTTGACCACGCTTTGCATGATCTAAGAATGTTAGTGGCACGCCAATTGAATGAATTGGTACTTGTAGCCCTGCATCGCGGAACAACTCGCTGATTGTGCTGGCAATTCCGCCATGGCGAATTCCATCTTCTAGAACAACCACGCTCTTATAACGAGTCGCCATAGTTACTAATGATTGTGGCAATGGCTTAATCCAACGTGGATCAATAACTGTCACACCAACACCTTCGCGATAAGCCTGTGAGGCAGCTTCGACTGCCATTGCTGCCATAGCGCCAACGCTAACCAAAAGCACATCGGCGCTCTCGCCACGATATAAAACATCAATGCCATCGCGACGTTCGAAAGCTGGAATGTCAGCAATTACTTCGCCCTTTGGGTATCGCAACATAGATGGTGCATCCGTAATTTGAATTGATTCAGCAAGTACTTCACGCAAGCGGGCACCATCGCGAGGCGCTGCTACGTGCATGGTTGGAATAATTCCGGTTAGGGCTAAGTCCCAAATACCGTTGTGCGAAGCACCATCATCGCCAGTTATGCCAGCGCGATCTAATACGAAAGTCACGCCAGCTTTATGTAAAGCAACATCTAGTAAAACTTGATCGAATGCGCGATTTAAGAATGTCGCATATACCGCAACAACTGGATGCATTCCCGCGAAAGCTAGACCGGCAGCGCTTGTAACTGCGTGCTGTTCAGCGATTCCTACATCGATGGTGCGATCTGGGAATTTCTCGGCAAACTTATCTAACCCAGTTGGTCCTAGCATGGCAGCAGTAATCGCAACCAAGTTTTTATGTGCTTCGCCTTGCTTAACTAACTCATCGGCAAAGACGCTAGTCCAGGTAGTGACACCTTTGGCCAACGGTAATCCAGTCTCTGGATCAACGATGCCGACGGCGTGAAACTTTTCAGCTTCATCTTCTAGCGCTGGTGCATAACCGCGACCTTTTTCGGTAATCGCATGGAGAATTACTGGCGCACCAAAAGCTTTAGCCTTTAGCAGCGCTTTCTCCATTGCATCAATATCGTGACCATCGATTGGGCCAATGT
Source organism: uncultured Actinomycetes bacterium (assembly GCA_903922325.1). GTDB lineage: Bacteria > Actinomycetota > Actinomycetes > Nanopelagicales > Nanopelagicaceae > Planktophila. The sequence goes on along the minus strand of CAIXTG010000182.1, from coordinate 691 downwards.
ATTTAAGGCCGAGATCTTCAAACATTCCTTGTGGCGCAATAATGTCTTTGATGCCTTTTTTCATGCCATGCAAAGTGTCGTAGATCGGTCCGCCAACGACTGGCGTGCGCTGCAGAACGTCTTTGCCCCAGTCTAGGAATTTCTCATAGCCACGAGTGACCCGCAAAGTTGAAAGATAAGTAGCCATGCCACCAATAGTTGGTGAGTAGCTGCGTTCATTATCGTTAACCACAATTACTAAATTGCGAGACTCTGCAGTTGCAATGTTATTTAGCGCTTCCCAGGACATGCCACCAGTTAGTGCGCCATCTCCGACAACTACAACTACATGACGATCGTTCTGGCCGGTAAGTGAAAAACCACGAGATATTCCATCGCCCCAAGAGAGCGTAGTTGATGCATGTGAATTTTCAATTACATCATGTTCGCTTTCAGTACGGCTGGGATATCCGGAGATGCCACCTTTTTGGCGCAACAGATCAAAACCATCACTGCGACCAGTAAGAATTTTGTGAACATAGCTTTGGTGGCCGGTATCAAAAAGCACGACATCTTTTGGTGAGTCAAAGGTGCGATGGATTGCAATCGTTAGTTCGACTACGCCTAAGTTCGGCCCTAAGTGGCCACCTGTTTTCGTTACCTTATCGATTAGAAAGGTGCGGATATCACTTGCTAATAAATCTAAATCGGC
>CAIXTG010000181.1 GCA_903922325.1 uncultured Actinomycetes bacterium | reverse complement strand
TTCAATTTCAGCAACTGAAGCAGCGCTAACTTCAGATGAAGCTACAGATTTAATATCGATCGGCTTGATTGTCGTCGATTTAGCAATTGTTGTTATTGCGTCAAAAGCTTTACGAGCATCAGTTTCAACTGGCAATTGGGGTGTGACTGGTTCGACTATTGGTGATTTCGTCACTGGCTCAACAGGAGGCTTAACCGATACGCCTTTATCCCAGACTAATTTCTTGCCACTTTTAATGCAGGTGAATTTCTTGCCCTTAACGACTGATGTGGCCTTTAGCTTTGTACAAGTAGCTCCGGCTTTTGCGGTGGCTGCACTGGCATAAGTAAATGGCGCAACAAAAAGAGCAACAACTAACAAAGTTGAGAGTGTGCGCTTAGCCATGTGTTGAGAATACAAGGTGAGCCTGAATAAACCCAGAGACTAACCTTTGATTTTAGGTAAGTTCCAATTCTGCTTAATTGAAATCAAACGGATACCTATTACTAGTACGAATCCAATGGCCGAAGCTAGTTCCTGATTGGCACCAGCTTCTATGGCAATTACAAGTGCGCTCGCGCCAATAAACGCAGCAGTTCCATTAGTTTCCCGATGAAGAAGTACAGGTGGAACTTGTGCGAGTAAGTCACGAGTTAATCCGCCAAGTACGGCGCTGAGCAGTCCGAGCAATATGGCGGGAATCGGATCTAAATTTAAATCTAAAGCGAGCGCAGTTCCGGCAACGGTTGAAACGCCGAGGCCGATGGAATCCATGAAGAGCACCAGACTGCCGACTTCTTTAGACCACTTAAATACAATAGTTAGCACTACAGCTAAAAGGACAGCGCCTAATAGATAAGGCTTTTCAATCCAAGTTAGTGGAATATCAAGAACTAAGTTACGAAATGTTCCACCGGTAAGAGCTGCAACTGATGCGACAAAAAGAATCCCGCCGTAATCCATGAACCGGCTTGCGGCAAGACGAGCACCTACGAGTGCGAAAGCAAAGGTCGATAGAAAGTCTAGAACTACGAGGAAATCATTCACTTTGTAAGTTTACCAATCTCATTTTGTGAAAGTTGGATGTAAAACGCCTAAGCCAAGTGCGCTTTCAATCTGTGCCATTGCAGCAACTAATTTCACTTCATCATTGGCGCGAGCAACTACTCCTAAGCCAACTGGTAGGCCTTCGGTAATTCCCATTGGAATACATCCGATTGGGTATCCAGCAATTGCTGGCGCCATGGTGATCCAACTGTTGTTGCCGTAGTCATCGCCTTTGCCCAAAGTGCTTTCCCAAGCTGGTGAATATGTGGCACCGATTAAGACATCAACATCTTTCAGTGCGTTATCAAGAGTTTGAGTTGCCCAAAGCAAATTGCGTGAACGCTTTCGGTTATATGCGCGAGCGCGACCGCCTAAATCAAGTGCGGCATCAAATAACTCTTGGCCAAAGTGCTTTAACTCGGTATCGGCAATAGCTTGGTTGAATTTAACTACTTCAGCCAATGAAACTAGTTCACCATCGGTGCGCCCCGGTAAATAGGTGCCTAAATCATCAACTAATTCATGCAATAAACATTCATACTCATCATTACCAATTGATTCTGCTGGGGCTGAAACTTTTATCTCTACTAACGTAATACTGGTTTTTGCGAGTTCCCTAATTGCTGCTTCGAATAATTGATCAGTGCCAGCATCGCCTGATAACCAAGACTTAACAATTCCGATACGTAATGGTTGGGTTGATTCGGCAGCTGCTACTAATCCATTGATACCAGAGAGAACTTCAAGTAAGAGAGCGGCATCTGCGACGCTACGCGCAAGTGGACCTGGTGAATCTTGCGCATCACTAATTGGAACAACGCCAACTCGAGATACAGATCCAACCGTTGGTTTTATTCCGACGCAACCATTTAAAGAAGCCGGACAAACAATTGAGCCATCAGTTTCGGTACCAACCGCAAGGGAAACTAAGCCGGCAGAAATTGCCGAACCAGAACCAGATGAAGATCCACCAGCACTATGTTTATGAATCCAAGGGTTTGCAGTTAACCCACCGACTGCCGACCAACCACTAGTTGACTTCGAAGATCGAATATTTGCCCATTCAGATAAATTCGTTGCGCCAATAATGTTGGCTCCTGCTGCGCGTAATCGAGTTACTAATTCTGAATCTTGCTTGACTGGATAATTCTCTAGCGCTTTAGACCCAGCAGTTCCGGGTAATCCAATTGCTTGAATATTATCTTTAATAAATATTGGCAATCCAGCGAGTGGTAAATCTTTAGCGATTGTCATCGCATCATTGAGCGCTGTTTTTGAAACGGCGAGCACACTATTTAGCTCGTAGCCAGACTGGTCAACTCTTTGAATACGTTCTAACGCTTCAGTGGCTAGCTCTGCAGCCGAAGTTTTACCGCTTCGAATCGCAGCAATGGTTTCGTGGGCCGAGACAAATGAACTCATCTGCGCAGATTACTCGTAGTGCGAGAAATTATCAGGTCTAATACCCTTTGCAGATGCTGGGCGGAATCAATAACGGACTCTTTCTCTCATCCTTTGGCGGCTTTTTCGCTCTCGCCTTTCTGGCCTTAATTTTGAAATGGGCCTTTGGTAATCGTGGCAAAGATAAGAATTTTATAGTTACACCTGATCAAGCCGGTAAGAAAGATCAATATGGATTATTGGTGGCACTACCGACACCGAAGAATTACATTGAAGCCGAGATGCTTAAGCAGAAACTAATAGCGGCAGAAATCAAAGTTAATCTGACCCAAACTTACGATGGCCCTGTACTAATGGTCTTTGAGCGAGACTTTAAGATCGCTCAAGCCGTACTAAAAAGTTAAGTTGTCCAAGAAGTTAAAGAGGCTTTAATGTCGCAAGACCGTGCGATAAACGCCCAATGGGTCAGCATTTGTCGCATTAATTACCGTCTCTAGATTTGAAATCGAATCTCGATGTGAGATCAATTCGCCAACCGGAATAGCGCCACTTGCCACTAATTCGATTGCCTTTTCATAGCGCCTCGCACCACCACGTATTCCGATCAACGTTTGATCACTTAGCACAGCGTTTGCAAAAGTAAGCGGTAGATCTGCAGCCCCTACGGCAACTATTACTCCCCCGATGCCAACCCAATCCATGGCAAGTTGAGCGCCAGATTTCGATGATGAAGTTTCGATTGCAACTGCTCGTTCGGCTGATTTCACATGAGGCAATAATTCAGTTGGGTCAATCGCCGTGATACCCCATGCCTTAGCTTTATCGCGTCGTGCCGAAAGTGGTTCGACTAATTGCACGGTAAATCCATTTAGCTGCAGAAGTTTGGCAGCAACGATTCCGATTGGTCCGCCACCAATCACAATCAGTGGCGCAGCTGATGTTACAACTTGCAATAGACGTTCAACTGTATGCAACCCAACGGTAATTGGTTCTAACACTGTGCCCGCTTCGTCACTGACTGAATCTGGTAATGCGTGCAGATTTTCTTTTGGCAAAGTTAGATAAGAAGCAAAAGTTCCTGGCGCAGTTAACCCTAAGAATTTATATTCACTACAGGCACTTGGTCGCCCGGCTAAACAAAGTTCGCAAGTGCGACAACTAATTGCGGGGTCGATGGCAACGCGTTGACCGGTGGAAACTATTTGACCAACAGCATCGTGGCCAAGAACAACGGGCATGAATCCCCAGTCAGCTTCATATAGATGTAGATCTGTGCCGCAGACTCCGGCAGTAATGATCTTTACTAACTCTTGACCATTTTGCG
>CAIXTG010000180.1 GCA_903922325.1 uncultured Actinomycetes bacterium | reverse complement strand
CTGGATCAATCGATGCAACTGCGCCGATGATGTCGGCAACCATGCTGCCTTCGCACATCGCTGAAGTTGATTGCAAGTTATTAAAAGATGGTTCGCGGAAGTGAACGCGATAAGGACGGGTGCCGCCGTCGGATACTAAGTGAACGCCAAGTTCGCCACGTGGCGATTCAACGGCAACGTAAACCTGACCTGCCGGAACTTGGAAACCTTCAGTTACTAACTTGAAGTGGTGGATTAAAGCTTCCATTGATTCGCCCATGATTTCGCGAATGTGATCGAGTGAGTTACCCATTCCGTCATTACCAACAGCAAGCTGAGATGGCCAAGCAATTTTCTTATCAGCAACCATTACTCGCTGGCCTTCTGATTTTTCTAACTTGTCACAGGCTTGTTCAATGATGCGAAGTGATTGTTCTAGTTCAGCAATTCGAATTAAGAAGCGACCGTAAACATCGCAAGTATCAGCAGTTACAACATCGAAGTCGTATTGCTCGTAACCACAATATGGCTGCATCTTTCGTAGATCCCAAGGTAAGCCAGTTGAACGAAGAACTGGGCCAGTGATACCCAGAGTTGTTGCACCAGCTAGATCTAAGTAACCAATGCCTTCGGTGCGCTTCATCCAGATTGAGTTACCAACCAGAAGTTTTTCGTTATCTTTAAAGTTTTTACGAAGTTCAGCAACAGTCTCGCGAATCTTTGCGATGGCGCCCTTTGGTAGATCTTGGGCAACGCCACCTGGGCGCACATAGGCCATATTCATGCGTAAACCTGAGACTAATTCGAAGATATCAAGCACGCGCTCGCGCTCGCGGAAGCAGAAGATCATCGGTGAAAGTGCGCCAAGTTCGAGGGCGCCGGTACCGAGAGCAACCATGTGAGAGGAGATTCGGTTGAACTCCATCATCATTACGCGAATTTGGTTTGCGCGCTCTGGAGCTTCGATACCTAGAAGTTTTTCAACACCTAGGCAATATGCAGTTTCATTGAAAATAGGTGACAAATAATCCATGCGAGTTACGAAAGTAACGCCTTGAGTCCAGCTGCGATATTCAGTGTTCTTCTCAATACCAGTATGTAGATAACCAATTCCACAACGAACTTCAGTAACAGTTTCGCCTTCAAGTTCTAGAACTAAACGAAGCACGCCGTGAGTTGATGGGTGCTGCGGACCCATGTTTACGACAACGCGCTCTTCTTTCGCCTGACCAATTTCAGTAACTAGTGAATCCCAATCGCCACCGGTAACTGAGAAAACAGTTCCTTCGGTAGTTTCGCGAGAGGATGCGTATGGATCTACGTATGTGCTCACTTGTATGACCTACGTTCGTTAGGTGGCGGAGTTGTTGCGCCTTTGTACTCAACTGGAATTCCACCGAGTGCATAATCTTTACGTTGTGGGTGTCCTTGCCAATCATCTGGCATCAAGATGCGAGTAAGACCTGGGTGACCGTCGAAAATAATTCCGAACATGTCAAAAGTTTCGCGTTCGTTCCAGTTGTTGCCAGCCCAAACTTCAACGAGTGAAGGAATGTGCGGATCAGAATCAGGAACGCTAACTTCAAGACGAATGCGTTGGTTGTTTGTCATTGAAAGTAATGGATAAACAGCATGAAGTTCGCGATTGGTATCAGCTGGATAATGAACACCGCTAACGCCTAAGCAGTTTTCAAACTTAAGGCGATCGCGCAAAATCAGCGACACTTCAACCAAACGTTCACGTTTGATGTGAAGCGTTAATTCGCCACGATCGACAACTACGCGCTCAATTGCATCAGCAAAATCAGGATATGCACGCTCTAAATCATCAGCAACTTGATCGAAATAGCCACCGTATGGGCGCTCGGTAGAGCCTGGGCTTACTTGAGTGCGAACTAGCCCGCCATAACCTGAAGTATCGCCAGTTCCGTGAATACCAAAAGAACCGCGCTCGTCATTACTCATTACGCTAACAACCCCTTCATTTGATGGGTTGGAAGGGCTGCAAGAGCTGCTGCTTCAACGTTTTTGATTACTAATTCGCGGTTTGGACCAAGCTTTTCAACATAAATTTGATCGTGCAATTTAAGAATTGCATCCATCAACATTTCAGGACGAGGTGGGCAACCTGGTAAATAAATATCAACTGGTACTACGTGATCAACACCTTGCACGATTGCATAGTTGTTAAACATTCCACCAGAAGATGCACATGCACCCATTGCGATAACCCATTTTGGCGCTGCCATTTGATCATAAATCTGGCGAAGAACTGGTGCCATCTTGTTTGAAACGCGACCAGCAACAATCATCAAATCTGCTTGACGTGGAGATGCGCGGAAAACTTCCATTCCGAAACGAGCTAAATCGTAACGACCAGCACCTGCTGCCATCATTTCAATTGCACAACAAGCCAAACCAAAAGTTGCTGGCCACAGTGAGTTCTTGCGCATGTAGCCCGCAAGTTTTTCAACTGAAGTTAATAAAAACCCACTAGGTAATTTCTCTTCTAGACCCATTTTAAATTAATCCCATTCCAATCCACCGCGGCGCCAGACATAGGTAAAAGCTACGAAAACTGTGGCGATGAAGATTCCCATTTCAACTAATCCAAAGAGACCAAGTTGATCAAAAGCCACTGCCCATGGATAAAGGAAAACAATTTCAATATCAAAAATAATGAAGAGCATCGCAGTTAAGAAGTATTTAACGGGGAAACGGCCACCTTCGGCAGCTTGAGGTGAAGGTTCGATTCCGCATTCATATGCATCGAGTTTTGCTCGGTTATAGCGAGCTGGGCCGGTAACTAATGAGATGCCGACTGAGAAGATGGCGAATCCGAAGCCAATAGCCCCAATTACCAGAATCGGGATATATGGATTGCTTGTTCCAGTCACAGGCGTAATCCTATTCTCGGGTAAGCGGTACTTATGACCGCTAAGGCGCTACAGCGCTGTGAACTGCAACAACTCCGCCAGTTAAATTTTGCCAACCTACGTTCTGCCAACCGGCCTTTGTAATGTGTTCGGCCAGAGCTACTTGATTGGGCCAAGCTCTAATTGATTCTGCCAAGTAAACATAGGCATCGGGATTTGAGGAAGTTTTGCGAGCGATGAAAGGCAGAGCACGCATCAGATAATTGGTATAAATGGTACGAAACGGGCGCCAGACTGGAGCGCTAAATTCGCAGATCACAATACGGCCCCCGCTCTTGGTCACGCGGAGCATCTCGCGCAGAGCGAGGTCGAAATCATTGGTATTTCGCAGGCCAAAAGAGATGGTCACTAGGTCAAATTCGCCATCTTTGAAGGGCAGATTTAGCGCATCGGCTTTAGTAAATGGCAGATGTGGGCGGGCTTTGCGGCCAGCGGCCAACATTCCTTCGGAAAAATCAGCCGGAATCACATCGGCGCCAGCTGCTGCTAGCGGTTCAGAAGAAGAGCCAGTTCCGGCAGCCAGATCAAGGATCTTCATGCCGGTCTTTGGGGCGATGATCGCCGTCGTTGAGCGGCGCCAAGCTTTGGTGCGACCCAAACTGAGCAGGTCATTAACTAGGTCATAGCGTTTGGCAACGCCATCGAACATCGCTGCTACTTCATCGGGGTCTTTATTGAGATTAGCTCGCGACATAGGTGCATTCTCTCTGAAGGTAGGCTCGGCTACAACTTCAAGCGCGGGTTATTTAAATTTTTCACTCGAGGAAAGGGCGAAAAGATGATTTCGATCAATACTGTCAGCCTGGGTGAGCACTTACCGCTTTTGGATCTACTGCCAACTGATGCTCCGATTGCTTGGGTGCGCGGTGGCGACGGTTTAGTTGGCTGGGGCGTTCATGCCAGCACGAGCGTTAGCGGCCCTAATCGATTTAACGATGCACGAAATTGGTGGCATCAACAACTAGAAACTTTTTCAATTGCCGATGCTGTGCATGTAAGTGGCACTGGACCAATTCTATTTTCGTCTTTTTCATTTTCGGAATCCGAAGAATCAGTTTTAGTAATTCCAAAAGTAATTGTTGGTCAGCGGAATGGAAAATCTTGGTTGACTTGGATTGGCGATGTGCCACAACCAATATTGCCAACCGAGAAAACTTCCGTAAATTTAGCAAAGTTGAATTGGCAGAACGAACCAATTAGTCAAAGTGATTGGGAAGCCCAAGTTTCAAAACTAGTTCGAGAGATTCAAAGCGGCAATGTTGATAAAGTTGTTCTGGCGCGCGACCAAAGCGCCACCGCAGATAAAGAGATTGATGCGCGAAATGTTTTACGTAATTTAGCTAGCGAATATCCATCAACCTGGAACTTTGCGATTGCCGGTTTAGTTGGCGCAACTCCTGAACTATTACTCCGTTTAAGTAAAGGCATGGTTACTTCCCGAGTTCTGGCGGGCACTATTAGCAAGACTGGCGATGATGAACGCGACTTAGCCTTAGCTGGTTCACTTGCTAGATCATCAAAAGATCTCGAAGAGCATAACTATGCGGTGCGTTCTGTAGCCGAAGCGCTCGAACCATTTTGTTCGTCAACTAACGTTCCTGAATCACCATTTGTATTGCACTTAGCTAATGTCATGCACTTAGCCACCGATGTAACTGGTGCCCTTGCCGAGACCACTAAACAAGTTGATAGCTTCACGTTGCTCGAAAAATTGCATCCATCCGCAGCCGTTTGTGGCACTCCTACGCAAAAAGCTTTTGAGTTAATCACGGCCAATGAGGGTATTAATCGCGGTCGATACGCGGGGCCAGTGGGCTGGATTGATGCAGCTGGTGATGGTGAATTAGGAATTGCACTTCGTTGCGGACAAATCACTGGGGCTGAAATTCGAATCTTTGCGGGCTGCGGAATTGTTAACGGCTCGATTCCGGCGAAAGAATTAGCCGAAAGTGAAGCGAAGTTTGCGCCAATGCGCAATGCACTAAATTGATTCTAAATTAGCAACAAGTGCTTTTAGTTGCGACGCATTATCTTCGCGGTTAGGCATCTGACAAACCAAAACTGATACTCCAGAAATTGGTTTAGCTAGCTCGCTCTTTAATTCCGCAAAAGAAGAAATCGTTTTGGCAGCTATTCCTAAACCAGTTGCGATCTTTGCTAAATCTAAACCGTGTGGAGTTCCGAATACTGTTTCAAATCCGGCTACTCCTGCTTGTGGCAAAGTTGAGAAAATTCCACCACCATCATTATTAATTGCAATGATGCGCAAGTTAGCCGAAGTATTTCCAACTAGCCCAGTTAAGTCATGCAAGAAAGCTAAGTCACCAATAATTGCTGTTGCACTTTTTCGGGCAGTTGCAATTCCGAGCGCCGTTGAAATGTTTCCATCGATGCCGGCCAGTCCGCGATTGGCAAAAGTTTCAATACCGGTGCGAGATGTAGCAAAACTCTCTAGATCACGGATCGGACGTGATGATGCGATAAATACCGCACCTGATAACTGCTTAGCTAATTCACGAGCTAGAGAACTCTCGGACCAATTAGAAATATCGGCAATTAGCTTCGATGTGCGTTGACTTAGTTTCTGCCATTGTTCATGCCACTGCTCATCTGCCGGCTTTGAGACGACTGTAGGAGCCGCAATAAATCGTTGATCGGCAACGCGATAGGTGTCTACCGTTGCCATGCGTGGATCAATCACAATCTGCGACTTAGCTGAGGCAATGAGCGCATTTACTGAACGTGAAAGCGTCGTACGGCCAATGATTACGGCAGTTTCAGGGCTTAAGTTCTTACGGATTGCAGGTGAAGCTAAGAAAAGCGCTGCATGTGCGATTGCATCGGGAAATGAAAGTGGATCTTCGGCAATTACCGGCCAATTCAAATCAGCTGCAATTTGAGCAACTTCCGAAACTGCTAAGCCGCCCCGATCATGGCCAATAACTAATACGCCACGAGTGGTATTAACTTTTAGGGTTCCGGCTGACTTGCCAGCTGGCTTTGCTTTAGGTGCAACTTTAATTTCGCTAAGCCAATCGCTTTGATCATCTGGCAATAGCGGTTCATCAAATTGTAAATTTAAGTGAACTGGACCGCGATGAAGTGAATCAAGCGGTAACTCAAGTGGGAAAACTCCGCCAGAAACATCGGCAAAGTAGCGAACTGCGCCACCGAAAATGCGCGCTTGCTCAGTTGTTTGGTTAGCGCCAGTTCGACGTAGATTGGCCGGGCGATCTGCAGTCAATACTAATAGCGGCACATTGCTGTGATGTGCCTCTAGAACTGCTGGATGATAATTCGCAACTGCAGTGCCACTCGTGCAGACAATCGGAACTGGCCGACCACTTGCTTTAGCAAGGCCTAGCGCGAAGTAGGCAGCTGATCTTTCATCAATGCGGATGTGTAACTTGAGTAATTCTTTCTCAGCCGCTGCAAACATGGCTAACGAAATCGGTGCGTTACGAGATCCTGGTGAAATAACCGCATCAGTGATGCCAGCTTCAATTAATTGACGAACTACTACGCGGGCAAGCGAGGTGGAAGTATTCACCAGTTCCAGCCTCTCGCTTTAATCTCACTTTCGGCACCAGCGTAAAAAGCACGTTTTGTGCGCTCTTTCCACCAAGTTAACCGCTCAACTGGCACAGCATACTTCGCTAATAATTCGGCGTCTGGTGAAACTGAGTTAACGGCTAGTTCGCCATTTTTCAGTGGTAGTTCTGCAATATCTGCGCTTAATAACTGGCCGGTTGCTAATCCGCAGGCATAATCAAGCGATGGCAATGAGGCGGCAAGTTGCAAGCCATGACTTATTCCGACTGCACTATCTAGCGCACTTGATACCACTATCGGCAATTTGTGGTGCGCGCCGATTTCGCGAGCTCGAGTAATGCCACCAAGAGGTGCCACTTTTAACATCAAAATATCAACGGCGCCTTGTAGATCAATTGCAAAAGGATCTTTTGCTTTGCGGATTACTTCATCGCCAGTAATTTTAAAATCAATTACTAATTTAGCTTTCAACTCACGAAGTTCTTCAAGCGTCGCACATGGTTGCTCGACATATTCCAGTGGGCCAACTTCTTTATAAATTTCATAAAGATTTATCAAAGCTTGTTCAACGCTCCAGCCACCATTTACATCAAGCCTTAGTTTGGCTTTTGGTAGAAGTGCCCTAACTCGGGCAACCCGCACAATATCTTCGCCTAAATTTTCGCCAACTTTAATTTTCACAGTGTCGCAACCAGCAAAAGATTGCAGTAACTCTTCAATCTCTTTCGCGTTATTTAGCGCCGGCAGTGTTGCATTGACTTTGATAAAGCCGCGGTGTGCCATCGGTGCCGAGTTAGTGGCTGCGTCTATTGCACTTAATAACCAAGTCGAACTTTCGGTATCGTCATATTCTAAAAAAGGCGCGAATTCGCCCCAGCCAGCCGGGCCTTGAAATAGGGCAACTTCGCGCACGGTGATGCCACGAAACTTACTTTTTAGCGGCAGCGCAACTACCTGCATAGAAGCAAGTAATTGATCAATCATTTTGGGCTAGTTACGGACGCTTTGGGAATTTGCCAAAATCAGGAGCGCGCTTTTCTTTGTAAGCATCGCGACCTTCTTGACCTTCTTGAGTCATATAGAACAACAAGGTGGCATCGCCGGCTAGTTGCTGTACGCCAGCTAAACCATCATCGGCAGCGTTCATACTTGCCTTAAGCAAACGAAGTGCCATTGGTGAATTGCGCAGCATTTCGCGACACCAAGAAACAGTTTCAGCTTCGAGCTCTGCAAGTGGCACAACTGTATTAATCAAGCCCATCTGTAACGCTTCTTGTGCATCGTATTGACGAGTCATAAACCAAATTTCGCGAGCTTTCTTCTGGCCTACGCTGGCTGCTAATAAACCAGAACCATAACCACCGTCGAATGAACCAACCATTGGGCCGGTCTGGCCAAAGAGTGCGTTATCAGCGGCAATCGTTAAATCACAGACCACATGCAGAACATGTCCGCCACCGATTACCCAACCAGCAACCATGGCAACTACTGGTTTAGGAGTGCGACGAATTTGTACTTGTAAATCTAAAACATTTAGTCGACCAATGCCTTGCTTAGCAAGATCATCATCACCCAAGTAACCATCGTCACCGCGAACATTTATATCGCCGCCTGAACAAAAAGCTTGGGTGCCTTCGCCAGTAAAAATAATTACGCCGACTTCAGTGTTATCCCGCGCTAAATCAAATGCGCTTTTTAGTTCAGTCAAAGTTTGTGGGCGAAATGCGTTATGAACTTCGGGACGATTGATCGTAATTTTTGCAATGCCATCGCCAACTTCATACTTAATATCTTTGAAGTTCTCGCCACCTGGAGCGGTTTTCCACTTCGGAATCTCGCGACTTCCAAAATCTCGCTTAATTGGCTTGCTCATTTTTCCTCCAGGAAGTGAAAGCTTGGTCTAGGAGCGATAGCCTACGGGCGATATGGATACCAAGTCACAACGAAAAGTGAGCCCAATAGACGGGGCGTGGTCAACCACACAGATTATGGCCAGCCTTGCTAAGGCTTTGGTTTCTGATGGCCCGGCGCTTGGCTTTGGCGCTGTAACTAGTACTGAGGTTGAGGCAAAGACGGCTGTTGTAGTTACCTCGACCGGAAGCACTGGCGCGAACAAGGAAATTTTACTGAGTGCAGGTGCGCTGCTGGCATCAGCTAAAGCGGCTAATAAATTTTTGGGCGCAAATTTTGGCGAAACTTGGTCACTACTTCTACCGCTTACACATATTGCGGCCGTAAATGTTTTGGTTCGCAGTTTAGAACTTGGCACTATCCCAGTGAATTTAATTGGTCACATCGGTGAATATCCGAAAGTTGATTACACCGCAATTGTGCCAACCCAACTTTTTAATGCACTAAATGGCGATGATCGCTTACTTAAGCATTTACAAAGCGCTCAGGCAGTTTTAGTCGGTGGCGCTGCCCTAACTTATGAACTGCAAGAGCAAGCAATCGCTGCGGGAATTAAAGTTGTGACAACTTATGGCATGTCTGAAACTTCTGGCGGCTGCGTTTACAACGGCGTGCCACTCGAAGGAGTACAGGTAGCAATGTCTGATGCTGGATTTATTAAAATTTCTGGGCCGGTTCTGGCCAATAATTTAGCTTTAGATTCACAGAATTGGTTTGTTACTAGCGACCTCGGTGAATTAGTTGATGGACGTTTAGTAGTTCTGGGTCGCGGCGATGATGTAATTATTTCAGGTGGCGAAAACATTTCCCTCTCCGAAATTGAAAGCGCTATTTCGCAGAGTTTCGCGAACTTTGAATTTGCCGCTTTCTCAGTATCAAGTGATAAATGGGGTCAAGAACTTCACGTCGCTGTAGTTAACGCACCAGCTGAGTTTTCAAATCAAGTTGCGATGCTCTTGGTGGAAAAATTCGGCAACGCAGCTAAACCAAAGCGTTTCCACCAATTATCTGCGCTACCTTTGATCGGTATCGGAAAAGTTGATCGCAATGCACTTGCGCAATTAGCTATGAAATCGGAGTCTTAACTTTGAATAAATGGATAGTCGGTGCTCGCCCGCGCACTCTTCCGGCCGCAATTGCGCCGGTATTAGTGGCAACTTCATTAGCCGCAAGTGATGCAGATTTTGGAATGGCTGGCTTAGCTCTAGTTGTTAGCTTGGCGCTCCAAGTTGGGGTCAACTACGCCAATGATTACTCCGATGGCATTAAAGGCACCGACGATAATCGGGTTGGCCCAACTCGGTTGGTCGCTTCTGGATTAGCAAGTGCCAAATCAGTGAAGCAGGCAGCCTTCATTTCTTTTGCAGTAGCTGCCGCAGTCGGGTTAGTGCTCGCGCTTATGACTTCACTTTGGTTAGTGGCAGTTGGTGCTGCGGCAATTTTGGCAGCCTGGACATACACCGGAAGTAAGCGCCCCTACGGATATCTGGGGCTAGGCGAAATTTCAGTATTTTTATTCTTCGGTCTAGTTGCAACTATGGGTTCTTACTATGTACAAACTGAGAAATTAACTTGGCAAAGTTTTGTGGTCGCAATCCCAATGGGTTCGCTAGCTTGTGCGCTTCTGGCGATTAACAATCTGCGAGATCGCGCCCAAGATGAATTAGTAGGAAAGCGAACCTTGGCGGTTCGGCTAGGCGATGCCGGCGCTCGCAAACTCTTTATCTCACTTTTGTTAGTTGCGCATATTTCAGCGCTTGCTGTATCTGGCGAAAATACCTTGATCACTCTGGCCCTTTTACCTCAAACATTTATCATCGCCAATAAAGTTCGAGCTGGCGCAATTGGCCCAGCGTTAATTCCGCTCTTAGGTAAAACTGGCCAACTACAGCTCTGGTTTGCCGTGGTTTTCTCAATTGCTCTCGCGCTAAACTAAACCCATGACCAGAGTACTTTTCATAGTTCTTACAATTGGTATCCAGCTTTATGGGTTAATCGATTGTGCACAACGTGAAGATAGCGATGTTCGTTCGCTACCTCGTTGGGGCTGGCTAATAATTATTGTTCTGGTTCCAACTCTTGGCGCAGTTGCTTATTTGATCGCTGGGCGACCAAAGCGTCCTGGCGGTGGTGGGAAAAAACCAAAGCGTTCAATTGCACCAGATGATGATCCTGATTTCTTGCGTGGTCTTTAAAGCGAAGCGAAAGCCTCATCAAGAACGCTCATTGCATCAAGTAGCAATTCATCAGAGATAACAATTGGTGGCAAGAACCGAATTACATTTGAATAAGTGCCGGCTGAAAGTAGCAAGACACCTTTCTTTGCGCAGTAGTTAATTACCTTTGTCATCGCTTCAGAATTTGGATCAAGCGAACCAGGCTTAACTAATTCGATAGCTTGCATCGCACCACGACCACGAACTTCGGCAATGATTGGATATTTTGCAGCAAGCGCGCGAAGTGAAGTTCCTAGAATCTCGCCAACTTCGCGAGCGCGTTGAATTAAGCCATCTTCTTCAATTGTTTCAAAGACACCAAGTGAGGCGGCGCAAGCAACTGGGTTTCCACCGTATGTTCCGCCGAGGCCACTGACATGGATTGCATCCATAATTTCGGCGCGACCAGTATCTGCTGCAAGCGGCAAACCGCCAGCAATACCCTTTGCAGTGATGATCATGTCTGGAACTACATTTTCGTCTTCAACTGCAAACATATTTCCAGTACGGGCAAAACCAGTTTGAACTTCATCGGCGATAAAAATTATGCCGTTGTCAGCGCAATACTTTGATAACCCAGGCAAGAATCCCTTAGGCGGAACAATGAAGCCACCTTCACCTTGAATAGGTTCGATCAAAATTGCCGCTACATTTTTAGCGCCAATCTCTTTTTCGATCTTATGTTCAATCTCTTCTAGCGCATCTTTGGTGATCGTGGCTTTATCGCCTAACCAACGAAGTTCATAAGGCATTGGCATGCGATAGATCTCGTTAGCAAATGGACCAAAACCTTCTTTGTAAGGCATGTTCTTGGCTGTTAGTGCCATCGTTAAATTAGTACGACCGTGATATGCGTGTTCAAAAACTACAATTGCTTGACGCTTAGTTGCGTGACGCGCAATCTTTACAGCGTTCTCAACTGCTTCCGCACCTGAGTTAACTAAAACTGACTTCTTCTTATGAGTACCTGGAGTATGTGCGTTTAGTTTTGCGCAAACATCGATATATCCCTGATAAGGAACAACAGTGAAACAAGTATGAGAAAAAGCTTGTACTTGTTCGATCACGCGATCAACAACGCGCTGTGCACTATTGCCAACATTTGTTACGCCGATACCTGCAGCCATGTCGATGATCTGATTGCCATCTAGGTCAACCAGAATTGCACCACCAGTACTTGCAATAACTGCCGGAAATGCAATTCCCAATCCGCCAGATACTTCTTCGCTACGTCGCTGTATCTCCGCCTTTGATTTTGGTCCAGGAATCTCTGTAACCAAGAGGCGTTGCTGAGGAACTGAAGTAAGTACGGTCATGAGTAAAGTCTAAGGCCATATTTCCGATCGGGGCGCCTTGAAGTTAGGCTTGCGGCTATGACCTACCTCAAAGCGCTGCGCGAAGATGCTCCGCTCTTAGATGCGTACCTACGTTACTTCGAAGTAACTCGAACTCCGTTCACGATCCCAGGTCATAAGCAACGTGCCAGCAAACTCGATTTAGGTTTAGGCGCAGTAGTTGATGGCGATACACCTCTCTATGGTGGCTTAGATGAAATTAAATTAACGAACCAAACCTTAAAAAGCGCTGAATCACTCGCAGCTAAATTATGGGGTGGCGATTACGTACGCTTCTCAACTGGCGGTTCAACTCACGTTAACCAAGCAGTCATCTTGGCGCTCGGTAAACCTGGTGACAAAATTGCAGTTGCACGTACCGCACATCGCTCTGTTCTAAGTGCTTTGGTATTAGCTGGGCTAGAACCCATTTGGTTAGCTCCCGAAATTGATGCAGCAACTGGTGTACCAACTGGAATTCCGCTTTCTGAACTTGAACGTGTACTGCCGCAAAAACCAATCGCTTTATTGCTGACTGAACCTGGTTATCTTGGAACTATTTCGCAATTACCTGAGTTAATAAGCAAAGCTCACGAGCATAAAATCCCGGTAGTTATCGATGCTGCTTGGGGTGCTCACTTTGGTTTCCAAAATGATTTACCAAAGCATGTACTGCAACTTGGCGCAGATGCCTTAATCACCAGTACCCACAAAGCTTTACCTGGGTTCAGTGCCTCGGCGCTTTTAGTTGCTCGTGGCGAATTCTTAAACCTAGATCGCTTAGAACAAAGTTTTGAAACGACTCACACAACTTCACCTGCTGGCGCACCGCTTGCATCCATCGACGGTTGCCGCGCACTTTTGCAACATCGCGGCCAAGATTTATTGAGTCAATTAATTGAAAACGTGTCAAAGTTTAAAGCCGACATTTCAGCTAATTTCGATCGCCCTATCTTCTTATCCCCCGGTGATTTCGCCACTGGTCGCTTTGATCCAGTAAAGATTGTGCTTCGAGCTAATCAGTTGGGCACTTCTGGCGTGGAGATTGAAAATGAGTTATTGAAAGCAAACATCAGAGTTGAGATGGCTGATCGTGACACAGTGGTTTTCTTGGCTACTTTGGCTGATGATGCGGAAAGTTTTGCTGAACTAAGTAATTCGCTGCTCCCAATTCTGCAGAAGCTAGCTAGCGCGCCTCGTGAGTCAGCAACAGCGCTAAGTTGGTCGGTAGTTCCACAAATTGGTATATCCATGCGCGATGCCTACTTTGCCGATACTGAAATGGTCGCGGACCAAAGTGCTGAAGGTCGAATATCAGCAGATTTGATTGCACCTTACCCGCCTGGTGTTGCAGTAGTAGCACCTGGTGAAGTTTTAACTAAAGAGATTTTAACTGGCTTAGCTGCAAATAAAGCAGCCGGTGTGCGAATTGCTTATGCAACAGACCCAACGTTGCAAAGTTATCGCGTAGTTAAATCAAGTTAACAGATTTCAAGAGCAAGTGATAGAAAGTCATGTCAGCCCAAGAAAACCACGCTCTGGTGAAAATACTCGGATCATCTTTTCCCACAGATTCATGCATTTGATTCGTCCCTGCATGGCTATTTTCTAAGTACTGCAGACAGCTTTCAATTTCAGCTGCTGAAGTACTTGTTATTCCCTGCATCGCAATCCCGAGCGGCCAAACTTGGTTTTCAGGCGTGTGCTGAGAACCCAAGCCAGCTAGAACTTCGCCACTAAAAAAATATGGATTGCTTGAACTCAGGATAAATTCGCGAGTATTCAAGTAAAGGACATCAGACTCAGTACAGATTCCTAAGTACGGCAGAGATAGCAAACTAGGGATGTTTGCATCGTCTTGAAGTAAGTAATTTCCTAGCCCATCACATTCATAAGCAAATATCTGCTTACCTTCAAACTCGACTAAGCCAAATTTTTCTATCCCTGTCTTGATTTCACCACTGATTTTCAGCGCTCGATCTTTGCTAGCTTGATCAGAAAATACTTCATCCGGCAGTTGGGCCAATTGCTCTAAAACCTTTGCCATATGAGCGTTAGCCGGAATTAAATAACCATATTTGCAGGCATCATCACTTGGCCTAAACCCACTCCAGATCATCCCCGTATAGGCAACTGTTGAGCCATAACCACCATGACTTAAGAAGTCAAAATCTCGCACATCTTGTCGCTCGAATCTATATGTGTTCGGATCATGGTTCTGTTCACGTTCCAATAAATTCAAAATCACGACAACAGCATCATTGAATCGATCAGTAAAGTGATTGGTGAAACCACCTTCAAGGTAAAGCCTGATGGCCAAATCTAAGACTGCTGCTAACGAATCTAACTCAAACTTGCGTTCAAAAACCCACGGACTCTGATCTGGAAAATCTTTATGCCAACAATTTCCATCTGGGGTCGGATTAAATGCATTTGCGTAAGGATCTGTAAGGACAAATTCGATTTGTCGTTTTGAAACATCAGCAATTAATTGCGCCACTTCTAAATCATTTGCTGCAGCAAGCAATGGTCTTACTTGCCAAGTTGAATCCCGCAACCACATAGCTGGAATATCTCCGGTTATAACAAAGATCGTTCCATCAGTTGCTCTGGTTAGTGTGCTGGAAAAAAGGCGTTCGATTGCGCCTTCCGCTAGCTTGTACCTAGTTTCAGATACCTTGCCTGCGAGAATTTGTAGCGATTTTGTTATCGCATTAGGTATTTGCAGGCCTGTTACATGCATGCTCAAATGGTAGTTTATTTGAATGAGCGAAGTAATTGGACATGCAAATGTCCGTTCGGCTGCAAGAGACACTGAGAATTATTCATCTGATTTGCAAGGTGACCGTGACGTACGAACTTACCGACAAATTCCGCTTGAAGTTGACCCGCCAAGACATCACTTATTCCGCACAGCTTTAAGCCCACTTTTCGTAAAACCAAAAATCGAAAAGATGATTCCGGAATTTGAAGCAATTGCTAACAATCTCATCACGGGATTTATTAAAAAAGGTGGCGGAGATTTCGTCTCTGAAGTAGCTCTTCCAATGGTTGGGCACTGCTTAGGCGTCATCTACAACCGTCCGCAAGATGTATCAGAATGGCTCTCATGGGGGGCCGATGTCTGGATAACTACGCCAACCGGTCGTAGCGGAGAACACTTAGATAGGTATTTGAAATCTGTCTTTGACGAGGCCGAGAATTCTGATGAAGAAAATACCTGGACTTTTATTTCTCATTTAAAACTCGATGGTGAACCAATAACACGTACCGAGATGTATGGAATAGCAAATGTGCTTTTGGCTGGCGGCCGTGACACAGTAGTTAAATTAATGACCGGAATGATTTGGCATTTAGCAACCGCAACCCAAGATCGCGAATTCTTAAAAACAAATCCAGATAAGTTGGGCAAAGCAATTCATGAAGTTTTGCGATTCTTATCTCCACTGCCTCGAATGGAACGTGTCCCTGCTCATGTTCTCGCAAAGCCTGAAGAATTGCGAGACCCCAAGGATTACGATCATTTAAGTTTTGTCTCTGGAAACTTTGACGAAACAGTTTTCAGTGAGCCAGATAAAATCAATATCCATCGAGAACGAAATCCACATTTAGCATTTGGCTTTGGTCCACATACTTGTATTGGAAATCATGTTGCCGAAGTGGAAACCGCAGCACTAGTTTCTACTTTCTTGCGCAACGTTATTGATTGGGAAATATTGCCTTCTTCAGAAATATCTTTCGACGCTATCGGAGAGTTTCAATACCCAGGTCGTTTTCACTCACTACAAATTAAGTGTGAATAAAACTTAAAGACCAGAGTAAGTGTGCTTTCCGGTTCCCCAAACATTTACATAAACGTAATTAAACAAGAAAGTTGATCCGGCTAGTAAGCAAAGCCAAGCTGCACGGCGACCACGCCAGCCCACAGTTACACGCGCATGTAGATATGCCGCGTAAGCAACCCAAGTAATGAAGGCCCAAGTTTCTTTTGGATCCCAGCCCCAATAACGGCCCCATGCGCTTTCGGCCCAAATTGCGCCAGCAATAACTGCAAAAGTCCAGAGTGGAAATACAAATGCAACCAAGCGATATGAAAGTTGATCTAGTACTTCAAGAGATGGCAGGCGTTGTGCCCAAACCTTACGAGGCCCTTTGCTCTCCATATTGTCCAAGTAGAGATAAGCCGCAGCAATTACATTCGCAAGCAAGAAAACTCCACCCGAAATAATCGCAGCAGATACGTGAATCACCAACCAAGTTGATTTAAGCGCTGGAACTAGCGGTGCACTTGGTCGATAAAGCAAAGTAATCGCAGTTCCGAGAGTTAAGAGGACTGAGAACGAAACCAAAACACCAAGCCATCGCAGATCATATTTGCGGAGTGCAAATAGATAGGCACCGGTAAACGCTAAAGCGCCAGTAATTGAGAACTCATACATGTTGCCCCAAGGCACTCGGCCCGCAGATATTCCTCGAGCAATTACGCCGAAGAATAGAAATGCAAAACCAAGAATCATCATCGCAGTTGCAATTCGCATTGCTTTCTGAGTTCGTGAATTATCAAAAGTTTTGGCAACAAGATTACCTTCGGTTTCAGCTGAAGCTATTGGAGTACGAACTGCCCAAGCAGTTTCATATGCATGGCCAAAGAAAGCAAGAGTAAAGAGCACCATTGCGGAATAGATCGCGTAATTTGATAAGTACGCCCAATCTTGTGCTGACACTTATTTTCCTTTCAACTTAGCTACAAATTCTGACATCTCAATTTCCAAACCAGGTGCACTGTTCTTAGCTAATCCGGCGACTTGCACTTCACCATCTATAACTCGAATCCAGATTCGTCGGCGTCTAGTAAAGAGCGAAGCCAATAAGCCAAGGATCGCAACTATGCCACCGATTAGAGAATAACTCTTGCCGGGATCGCTAACTATCTGCAGGTTTACCCACGGCACCACATCTTCAAAAGTGATTGTGCCTTCGCTAAATTTCAGGAACTCCCCAGGTTTTAAGGAGTCCAGCGCGATCTGTTTCATATTTGAAGTATCAATGCGATAAACCGACTGTGGTCTTCCGGTATCTAGGCCTAAGTCACCTTGCCAAATAGAGAAGAGCAATTTGGGGTCTAAAGCTTCAGGAAATACTGAAATTGCGCTTTTATCTGCGCCTCGAGCATAAGTTGGCACAAATGAGGATACAAAACCTAATTGCGGATCTCCGTCTGGAACTTTAATCGCACCAATCGATCTCAAATTTGCATCTTGGGGCAAGAATGGAACTGGCCCTTGAAAAGTTACATTGCCAATTTTATCTTGCACCGTGACTATTGGGGAGTATCCATTCGCTTGCAGATAAACGCGGGTACTGCCAAAGGTGAGTGGACTATTAACTTTAACAACTTGCTTTTTTGGAGTAGCACCAGGTTCGGCAACTGTTGTTACGTAAAGCGTGTAATCTTCAGGAGCACTTGTCAAAGTGTTGTACTTGGCAACAAATTTATCTACTTTGATCGTAAATGGCGGTAACGAATTCTCTCTAGTAATCTGACCGAAACTAATCGTGTCATACGAAGTTGCGTTATTAACAAAGCGTTCGCCTTGGCTCAAAATCGCGCTTCCCCGAACTCCAAACAAGCCACCAATAAGAACGCCAATCAAAATAAGAATCAGCGAAATATGAAAGAAAAGATTTCCAGTTTCCCGTAAGTAACCTTTTTCTGCAGAGATGCTCTCGTCGCTTTCTAGAACTCTAAACCGTTTAGCTTTTAGCCAGGCCTTAGCAGTATCTAATTCGTTTCCATTAGCTGACCATGATTCAAAATGTTCTAATCTCGCTAAGTTCTTAGGTGTCTTAGGTGGTAACGCCCGCGATGCCTGCAAATGTTCAAACGATCTGGGCAAAACACAACCGATTAACGAGATAAAGAGCAAAATATAAATCGCACTAAACCAAGGTGATGAATAAACATCAAAGAGTGAAAAACGTTCAAACCAGATGGCCAGCGTTTTATGCTTTTCAAAATAATCAGATACTGCCATTGGGTTCTGGGCATTTTGCGGGATTAACGAGCCCGGAATCGCTGCCAAAGCAAGTAATAACAGCAGTACGAGGGCGGTGCGCATGCTGGTTAGTTGGCGCCAGAAATATCTTGCTAGTCCAACTGCGCCTAATTCAGGAATCTGGGTTTCAGTACTCATTAGATCACCGGCACAAAGTCAGAGATTATCGAGCGTAGTGAAATCATTAAGTCATTCCAGAGCCCAAGTAATTGAAGAGTTCCAATAATGATTAAGAAAGTTCCACCAATTAGTGAGATTAAATTTCCGTTACGAACCAAAAGCTTACGCAGTGTCTCTGATCGATCTAAGAAAAGACCTGAAAGAATAAACGGCAGACCTAAGCCAATGCAGTAGCTAATTGATAAGAGCGCACCTCGTAGTGCTGAACTTTCTTGAAAAGCCAGAGTTTGAACTGCAGCAAGTGCTGGTCCGATGCATGGGGTCCAACCAACTCCAAATGCAATGCCAAGTAGTGGAGCTCCGATTAAACCGCCAAAAGCAGAACTTTTAAGATGAAGCGTTGGCATCAGTGGGAATTTCCCTAAGAAAATAAGACCCATCAAAATAGTTACTACGCCCAAAATTTGGGTGATGCCAGTTTCATATTGAGTAATTCGAGAACCGATGGTGCCAAACAAAGCACCGTAGAGAACAAAGGGAGTTGAAAAACCCAAAACAAATAGCGATGAGCCAAGTAAAATCCGGCCTCGTTTTGAACTAAAGCCCGCTGCATATGAGATATATCCCGGCACTAGCGGAAGAACGCAGGGAGATAAGAAGGAAAGTAAGCCCGCAACCATTGCGACCGGGAGCGCAATAATTAAATACCCCGAAAATATTTGTTCGACTACAAAGTTTCTCATTCGGCTACTAACCGTTCAATTAAACTACTTAGCCCACCGACTGTTGCGGGCCCAGAGATGCGAGCGGCTACGCGGCCTTGCTTATCTATGACCACGGTTGTTGGAATTGCATTTGCGGGCAGCGTGTTACGAAAGCCTAGTAGCAACGAATCGTCAATGAAATTAGGGTACGGAACCGCTAATTGACGGGCAAAAACCTCAGCGTTAGCCAAATTATCGCGAGTGAGAATCCCCATGAACTGAACATCTGAATACTTCTTTGAGAGCGCAATAAAAGTAGGAACTTCGGCTCGGCAAGGTGAGCACCAAGAAGCCCAAACATTTACTACTGCAATTTTGTTACCTGCAAAATCAAATTTAGTTCCATACAAAGTGTCACCACTGAGTTTTGGTGCCAACGCTCGATCGCTAGCTGAAATAAAAGTTACGGCGCCATTTCCAGAAATATAACTTTCTTGCGCAATTGAACTCCCGCCATTTCCGCAGCTAGTTAGAAGAAGTGCGCTAACTGCTACAAGAACTATTCGGCGTAAGTTTTGAATCATTTTTTTGGAGGCAACAAGTGTTTCGCTGGTTCGGAGTAAGAAAGCCCTGAGATTAAACCTTCATCATCAAAGTGAATGCTGGTAACCGAAGCTAACGAGCATTCGCGTTTACGTGGATCATGAATCAAGCGACGGCCTTCAATGGCACTTCGCAAAATCCAGATTGGAAGTTGATGCGAAACGCAGATCGCATCTTTACCATTTGCAGCTTTATTGGCAGCGAAGATTGCGGCCAACATTCGTGCAATTTGCTCCTCGTAAGGTTCGCCCCAAGATGGTTTCCATGGGTTATATAAATGGCGCCATGCTGATGGATGCTTTAAAACCCCATCGCCAATGCCAAATGGTTTTCCTTCAAAAATATTCGCTGCCTCGATTAAGCGATCATCAGTCGTAATAGAAATATTATGTGCGGCTGCAATTGGAGCTGCAGTCTCTTGAGCTCTTTGTAGCGGTGAAACATGAAGTGCGCCTAGATCAATAGCTTTTGACCATTCACCTAGAGTGCTAGCCATTGCTTGACCGCGCTCTGATAATCGCCAACCAGGTTGACGGCCATACAGAATTTTCTGAGGATTCTCTACCTCGCCATGGCGAATCACATGAACAGTGGAAGTCATGCGCTAAGCATAAAGCGTCGGATTTACAGTTCTCTCGCTAAGGTAGTGACATGGCACTCACCCAAAAGCGAGCGGCCTTTTTCGATGTAGATAACACCTTGATCCATGGATCATCGCTCTACTTTCTCGGAAGAGGCATGTACCAGCGCGGTTTCTTTACCAAAGCTGACATTTCGCGCTTCGTTTTAGCCAACCTGAGATTTCGCTTAACTGGCAAAGAAAATAAAGAAGAGATAATTAAATTTCAGAATGCGGCAACTGATTTTATTGGTGGCCATGATGTTGCTGAGATTGAAGCTATCGGTCAAGAAATTTACGACGAATTTGTATCGCCAGCTCTTTGGCAAGGCACGATAGATATTGCCGGTTCACATTTAGCAAATGGCGAAGAAGTATGGCTAGTTACTGCAGCTCCTGAAGATATGGCGATTCTGATTGCAAATCGTTTAGGTTTCACTGGCGCCCTCGGTAGTAAAGCCACCATCAAAGATGGAAAATACACCGGAACACTTGAAGGTAATTTGTTACACGGTGCCGAAAAAGCGGTGGCAATTACCAAGTTGGCCGCCGATCGAAATTTTGATCTATCGCAGTGTTACTCATATTCAGATAGCCATAATGATCTGCCATTGCTGCGAGCCGTCGGAAAACCAAATGCAATTAACCCAGATGCCATATTGCAATTGCGAGCAATGAGTGAAGGTTGGCCAATTCACGAATTTCGCCGGGGCCGCAAATTCAGCCAGATTTTCGGGCCGCTGGTTAGCCGATTGGCTGCTGGCTTAACTTGGTTACGCCCTCGTAAATCTCGCTAGCCCCGAACCTAAATAGGCGGAACAACCTTCCTTCCACTAATGTAGGACGGTTATGGAAATTCGCTCATTTACTGATTATCTGCGCTCGCTCGACGATGCCGGTTTATCTGAGCTTTTCGCTGCTCGCCCCGATTTAGTTTCACCGGTTCCGCCAGATTTAGCTTCCCTTGCAGTGCGGGCGTCATCTTCGCACAGCATCGCACGCGCAATTGATTCGCTAACCGAGTTTGAATTTCAAATTCTCGAAGCTTGCGTAGCTCTAGATGAAGAATTTACGCTTAAAAACGTTATTTCAATTACCCACAAGGATGCATCCATCGCTGTTGCGCGACTTATAACTTTTGGACTTCTATATCCAACTGAAAAAGGTTTGCGACTTCCTACTTCAGTAAGCCAACTCTTAATTAATGAACCAGCAGGTCTTGGCCCCGCTTCTCTTGCAAAATTAAAGTTAACTGAATTAAACGAAGCACCAGAGGCTGCTAATCGAGTGCTTACTCAATTAGTTTGGGGGCCACCTCGCGGAAGCGTCGGTGATATTAAGAATCCTGGTCCAGGAATTGCTTGGCTGCTCGATCGCAAGTTTTTAGTTCCGCTTGATCAGCGCACTGTAATTATGCCGCGCGAAGTTGGAATTTTCTTACGCGGCGGAAAAGTTCATAAGAGTTACGAAAGCACTGCACCAGCTGTAACCGGAACTAAGCGAGTTGAAAAATCTGTAAACATGGCTGCTGCTGCAAACGTCGCAACAGTGCTTGGTTGGGTTGAGGAACTACTTCACTTCTGGGCCCAAGAACCAGCCGACGCATTGCGCTCTGGTGGCCTCGGTGTTCGTGACCTTAAATTAATCTCAGCACATATCGGAATCGATGAAAATTGTGCGGCCTTTATTGCCGAACTTTCTTACCTTGCTGGTTTATTAACAATTGATGGCGATGATCGCATCTTGCCAAGTAATAACTTTGATATTTGGTTAACTCAAAGCGCCGAAACTCGTTGGAGCGCTCTAGCTGCAAATTGGTTAACAACTTCTCGCGTTAGTGGCCTAGTTGGTCGCGGCGAAGCAAAGAGCGTTGCAGCCCTTGGCCCCGAGATCGATCGCGTGAATGCGGCAAGCACCCGTAAATTGGTAATTAATTTGCTTAATGAACAACCAAACTTGGCTCCAGATCTAGCTAGCTTTACCCGCACAATTAAATGGATCGCGCCAAGTAAGCGTAATCCGGGCATTCAAGAAGAACTTATTGCCTGGACGCTGCGCGAAGCGGAATGGTTGGGCTTCACCGGCCAAGGTGCATCAGCTAAATACGGTCGCGCATTTATGTCTGGCGCCGATGAAATTGGCATTGATACCGATCTACCAAAACCGGTTGACCATATATTGATTCAAAGCGATAACACTGCAATTGCACCAGGACCGCTCGAGCATGACATTGCGCGTGATCTTTCCGCGGTCGCTGACATTGAAAGTCGAGGCGGCGCAACTGTTTACCGTTTCAGTGAAGCATCAATTCGTCGCGGGCTTGATCACGGCAAAAGTGGCGAAGAAATTCGCACCTTCTTAGTTAAGACTTCAAAAACTCCAATGCCACAACCGCTGGAATACTTAATTGTCGATGTGGCAAAGAAACATGGAAAGTTACGCGTAGGCAATACTTCCAGCTTTATCCGTTGCGAAGACACTTCACTGATTGCACAAATCATGAGTGACAAGCGACTTGATGTGCTTTCGCTAAGAAAAATTGCTTCCGAAGTTTTGATTTGTGACTTAGATGCCGCTGATGCCATGAACGTTTTGCGCAATGCGGGTTACTTACCAGCCGCTGAAGCAAGTAATGGCGCCTTAATAACCGGACATCGTTCTCATCGCGCAAAAGCTAAACCAAAACCACCACGGGTGATTGGCGAAATTGATTCACCAACAGAGTCAACTCTTGCAGCTGCAGTGCGTTCAATTAGAGCTGGCGAGAAATCAAGTCACAAGCAGAGCAAAATTCGTGACTCGGCCGCAAACGCTCTTGGTTCATTGCCGCGA
Organism: uncultured Actinomycetes bacterium; assembly: GCA_903922325.1. Taxonomy (GTDB): domain Bacteria; phylum Actinomycetota; class Actinomycetes; order Nanopelagicales; family Nanopelagicaceae; genus Planktophila. The sequence continues at coordinate 11,452 of CAIXTG010000180.1, read as the reverse complement.
ACTACTGCAAATGAAACTATGGATCTGCTGGCGATTTATGTCGAGAAACAACAAGCACTTTCAATTGGTTACGCTGATAACAATGGCTCCGTTTCGCATCGCATCGTTGACCCAATAAAAATCTCGGCAGGTGCTTTAGTGGCTCGAGACCATGCCACAGGCGAGATGCAAAGCTTTCGAATCCCGCGTATTACGGGGGTCGCACCGCTATGACCGACGCCCAAAGTGCCGAATACGGCAGACTTAACCCTATGTCCGACCTAATGCTTAGCTCTCTCGAGACCTTAGTTCGATGTGAATCCCCCACCGAAGATCTCGCTGCTTGCCGTGAAGTTGTCGAAGTTGCTAGTTCAATTGCAGCAGAAGTTTTAGGAACACCTGCGCAGATCCGCGAAATTGAAGGTCGTCCAGTTTTCTGGTGGGGCGACGCTAAACCCGAGATTGTTTTGCTTGCTCATTTAGATACGGTTTGGCCAAAAGGTTCATACCAACCGTTATTTGAAATCAAGGGCGATGTTATTCGTGGGCCCGGAACTTTTGATATGAAAGTTGGCTTCTTGCAAGCGCTCTTCGCTCTTAAGGGCATCGAAGGATCAGTTGCGCTAGTTGCAACCACTGATGAAGAAACCGGTAGTCACGCATCACGTAATTTGATTAAAGAACTTTCGCAAAATGCTAAAGCCGTTTTAGTTCTTGAGGCATCACTAGATGGCAAAGTTAAAACTGGTCGCAAAGGAACTTCGATGTACCAAGTTAAAGTACATGGTCGTGCGGCTCATGCTGGTCTTGAGCCCGAAAATGGAATTAACTCAACCGTTGAAATTTCGCACTTAGTTTTACAACTGGCAGCCCTTGAAAATTCTGAACACGGAACCACAGTTGTTCCAACCATGCTAAGCGCTGGCACAACTACTAATTCAGTTCCAGATTTAGCTGTACTAGATATTGATGCGCGTTCATATTCAACAAATGAACTACTTCGTGTTGATGCAGCCATAAAAGCGCTGCAGCCAAAGAATCCAGCTGCTCGAATTGAAGTTGTTGGTGGTTTAAATCGTCCGCCACTAGAACCGGCTGCCACCAAAGCCCTTTACGAGCGAGCCGAGAAAGTTGCCGCAACAATCGGAATTCCAGCACTTGGTCATGCCTCAGTTGGCGGTGCCAGCGATGGCAACTTTGCAGCTGCTGCTGGTGCCCAAGTGCTAGATGGCTTAGGCGCAATTGGTGGCGGCGCACATGCGCTAACTGAATGGGCAAGTGTTAGCGCAATGCACCAACGAACTGACTTCCTGCACGCCTTTATTAAGGATCTATTAAATGACTGATGGCCCGCTGATTGTCCAGAGCGATAAAACGCTGCTCTTAGATATCGATCATCCGGGTTCTGTTGAATGTCGACGAGCTATCGCCCCTTTTGCTGAACTAGAACGCTCGCCTGAACACATTCATACTTATCGGCTGACTAATTTAGGTTTGTGGAATGCGCGTGCTGCTGGCCACGATGCTGAACAAGTAATTGATACTTTAATTAAGTACTCTCGTTATGCCGTTCCTCATTCATTGTTAGTTGACGTTGCCGAGACTATGTCGCGTTACGGTCGCTTGCGACTAGAAGCTGACCCAGTTCATGGACTAATTTTAATTACCAAAGACAGTGCAGTTCTTGAAGAAGTTATTCGGGCCAAGAAAATTGCACCACTTCTAGGTGTTCGCATTGATAAAGAAACTGTGGCTGTTCATCCCAGCCAACGCGGTGCAATTAAACAATCGCTATTGCGTCTAGGTTGGCCAGCTGAAGACTTTGCAGGTTACGTCGACGGACAAGCACATGAAATTGCCTTGGTTCAAAAGGATTGGAAAATTCGTCCTTACCAAGAACTAGCTGCGGAAGGTTTTTGGCATGGCGGCTCTGGCGTTGTAGTGCTTCCTTGTGGAGCTGGAAAAACTATTGTTGGTGCAGCGGCAATGGCACACGCCAAAGCCACAACTTTAATTTTGGTGACAAATACAGTTGCAGCCCGTCAGTGGCGAGATGAATTGCTAAAGCGCACCACGCTAAATGAAGATGAAATTGGTGAGTATTCGGGCGCTAAAAAAGAGATCAGACCAGTAACTATTGCCACCTATCAAGTTATGACCAAGAAAAAGAATGGTGTTTACGCGCACTTAGATCTCTTTGATACGCATGACTGGGGTTTAATTATTTACGACGAAGTGCACCTATTGCCGGCGCCAATTTTCCGTTTTACTGCCGATATTCAATCGCGTCGTCGCTTAGGTTTGACTGCGACGCTCGTACGTGAAGATGGCATGGAAGGCGAAGTTTTCAGCCTAATTGGGCCGAAACGTTTTGATGTGCCCTGGAAAGAAATTGAATCTCAGGGCTATATCGCCCCAGCCGAATGCGTTGAAGTACGCGTAAATCTGACTGAATCTGAACGTATGTTGTACGCAACGGCTGAGCCTGAAGAACGTTATCGCTACTGCTCAACTACTGCCACAAAACGTAAAGTTGTCGAAGCGTTGGTTGAACGCCATGCGGCTGATCAGGTATTAGTAATTGGCCAATACATTTCACAGCTTGATGAACTATCTGAAGTGCTCGGTGTCCCGCTCATTAAGGGCGACACCCCTGTTAAAGAACGCGAACGTTTATTTGCACTATTTCGTACTGGTGAAATCAAGTGTCTAGTTGTTTCTAAAGTTGCTAACTTCTCAATTGATTTACCTGATGCCACGATTGCGATTCAAGTATCTGGTGCTTTTGGTTCTCGCCAAGAAGAAGCTCAGCGGTTAGGTCGCATCTTGCGCCCTAAATCAGATGGCCGTGGTGCAATATTTTATTCAGTGGTTTCGCGTGACACTGTCGATCAAGACTTTGCACAAAACCGTCAACGTTTCTTAGCTGAACAGGGTTACTCGTATCGAATTATTGATGCTGACGATGTTTTTCAAGGGAAGATCTAAAGCGTTCTAGATCTACTCTGAACATATCGTGATGTAACCCATCGATGTGAATCACTGGTACTTCTTCGCCATACTTATTTGTTAATTCAGTATCGCCATCGATGTAGATTTTTTCAATCTCGAAATCTAGCTCGACTTTAACTGATTCCAAAGATTCAATGGCTACGTCGCAAAGGTGGCAGTTCTTTCTAGAGTAAACAGTTACAACTGTCACTTCTTCTTGCCCCGGTTTTTTGTAATGGCGCGATCAATTAATTCTTGTGCAATCAAAGTTGCATCATTCTTGGCGCGATAGGCGTTCTTTTCAAGATCCTTTAGAACTGCTTCGGCAGTGGTTTTAGTAACGGTGGCAACCATCGGGCCATATTTCTTGGCAAAAATAGAGTGGGCAACTTCGCCAATTGCTCGCGCTAAATCTTCACGAGCTTCATCTAACGTTGGTTCTGGTCGAGAATTTCCGGCTGAATTCTGCATAGAAATCGCAGGTTCTTGGCGCAGCCGATTAAGCACTTCGGAGTATTCCGAAGGGTTATTTTCACGGGAAATTTTAGGCTGGGCGGTCATGGGGCAATCATCTCACCCTGATAGCGTTGCGCAATATGTGGGGCAGATTCAGTACAAATAGAGCGAAATTAAGCATCGCTCTTCTTTCGGCTGCGTTGATTTCAACTTCCCTACTCGCTCCAACTGCCCAAGCTCAAGTTCGAGTTAGGCCATCAACTGTTTGGGGCCATACCTTTGCTGGAAATTCAGCACCTGCGGTCAATTCAACAACATCAAAGAGTGCACCTTCGGCAAGTATAGAAAAGGTTTCAAAGTTTGCCGTTACCTATAACTCATTTCCAATTTGGGCTCGCGCTGAAGTACAAGCAGCACTTGATACTTGGGCGGCAAATTTCAAATCTTCCATCGAAGTAACCGTGACAGCCACCTGGGGTCGAAGTGCAAATAGCGATGTTCTTGGTAGCGCTCGGCCCGGAAGTTATTTCGCCGGTTTTACAGGTGCACCTGATTCGACACTTTGGTATCCATCGGCACTTGCCAATTCACTTGCTGGAAAAGATTTAGATCGAGACAATCCCGAAATAATTATTCAAGTTAACTCAGCGGCTAATTGGAATCAACGTGGTGACGATAAGCCTCGTACGACTGAATACGACTTGCAATCAGTAATTTTGCATGAAGTTGCACATGGATTAGGTTTCTTATCTACTGATGTTTATGACAAATTCTTTGGATACGGCAGCATTGATCAACCAACTCCGTTTGATGCATACATTCAAACTCCCGATGGACGTCGTTTAGCTGATATGCCAACGCCATCTTTGGAGTTAGGAAAAACTCTAACCGCTCCACTTTATTGGATTGGTGAAAATGGAAAGCGCGCTAATGGCGGCGAAAAGATAAAACTCTATACACCCACGATTTATGAACCAGGTTCATCGGTCAGCCACTTAGATGAAGCCACATATTCAAAGAGTGGCCCAGATGCGGTAATGACGCCAAATCTTGATGCGGGTGAAGTTTTCCACCAGCCTGGACCACTTTTATTAGCAATGATGGAAGATATGCGCGTAAAACCACCAGTTGGTCTCGCCGTGAGCGTTCCTGATGCACCTCGAAATGTTGAAGCGCTAATCGGAAATCAAAGCGCGATTATTACCTTTGATCCCCCAGCAAATGCGCGTGCAGCACAGGTAACTTCTTACACAGTAAAGAACTTAAAGACATCGCTGACTGTTAGCGGAACTAGTAGTCCCATTGTTGTTACCGGCCTTAGAAATGGCACTCCTTATTCATTTGCTGTGACCGCTCAAAACGCACTAGGAACATCTGCCGAAGCTGTTACTAAATCAATAGTTCCACAAGCCGGTTGGAAAACTGCGCCGGTGGATTTAACAACTGATGGCCGAGATATTGCTAGTACTACTTTTAATGGCAAGCCAATAATTGTTTTTACTGACGCCGTTAGAGGTACTTTAAGGATTGCTACTTGGAATGGTTTAGTTTGGAAGAAAACCACGGTTGATGGTGCTGGTGGTAGCGCCGGACGAACCAAGAATAAAATTGCTGGGCATATCTCGCTTTGTACTTCAGGAGTAGGCGTAAATCAGAAGTTGCATATCTTCTATCCTGATTCGGTAGATCGCGATCTTCGATATTCCCAATACGATGGCAAGACTTTCACTTTTGAGGTTGTTGATGGCAATGGTCCTGCAATTCAGAACTATGAAATTCCAGATCGGGTTCGTACCGCGAGTGATGTAAGCATTAGTAGCGCTTGCGCAATTACTCCAGCTGGAGTCTCAGTTTTCTATCGCGACGAAAGCCAAGGAATTCTGCTAGGGGCAACGAAACGAATTAACACTACTAAGTGGGCTTATGAACTAATTGATGGTGATCGTAAAACTGATAACCGCAGCACTGGCGATGTAGCTTTTCACTTAGCCGCTTACGTGACAAAGTCGACTACACACATAATTTACGATTCAGTCTTAGTTATCAATCAAAAGCGAGATATCACTTCAGGCGAAGTTAGATACGCAACTCGTAGCGGTATCTCGCCAGATAGTTGGAGCTACACAACTTTAGACAAAGCTGAAAATGGGATACCGGTAGCTGGTTTTGATGTCGCAATTGCGCCTGAAAAGGCTGGAATCCGAATGGTCTGGATTGCTGCTGGCACGAATTCTGCGCCAGTTCCAAATCAGATCAGAAGTACTTTTGTCGGAAAAACCAAAGATATTGCTACCGCGACCCTCGATAGCTACGGCACTCCAGGTGCGCGGCTATCTTTGGAAAATGGTGAGCTAATCTTGAACTGCGAGATGCGACTTTGTTCTATGAATCTAGCGCTACCAAATAATCCGATTCGCTTAGTTACTTCACTGCAGACTGTTGAACCAGGACATGGGATATTGATTACAGTTGATAAGAAAAGATTCTTGCTGGCAGCCCTAGATCGCCGTATTGCTTTTATTGCTGCCTAAATTATTTTGTAATAAAACTGTAGATATTTTCCCCCGTGTATATAAAAAGACCAAAAGTTTTATTGAATTCCACTGCAATTGGTTGACCTTGGAATGAATTAGTTGCCGTTACTTTGCCGTTTTTATCAAATGTCATTAATGACCCGGCACCACTATTTTCATATGCCGCATAGGAAGTTGTACTAGAACCAATAGCAACTACTGCACTTGAAGTTGCTTTATATCGAACTGACCAAGTTGGTTTTAAGGTTGTTCCAAACTTAGTTATCGTGGCAAGTGAGGTCGTTTTGCTCTTGAGGTATCCGCCGAGTAAAAGTGAAGACGTAGCACTTGACCAATTGCGTGTTGCTCCTTTTTCGCCACTTCTTACTGATTGAACTATTTTGGGCGTTGCATCAACTTTGATTATTACTCCGTCACGAGCGCCAATCGCTTTATTTCCTAAAAATAATTCAGTGCTGCTACCGAGCAGAATGCTGCTGCCGTCACTATTTCTTACCACTTTATCTAATGTGGTTGTTGTTTTACCAACTCGAAGTGGTTTTCCAAATTTTCCAGATAAATCCGCCGCTACAAATAATGAACCCGCCGATTGCCATGCAACTATTGAAATTCCGCTCTTATTAGCACTTAATGAAGTAGGCAAGACGGGCGCAGTAAGTGGCAATTCATATCTGCCGGCGCCGGTTCCGCCACTACTAACTTTCCAAAGAGTTAAGTTATTTAAATCAGGGCGAATTGCGCCTTCATCACCGATAACGACACCATCTGGATTAGCTGCCGTTGGCGATGGGTTAGCAGCACCCGCAATTGCGATTGGGGCAGCAGACGCACCCGCTAACCAGATATTTCCACTGGAATCGAGTGTGCCAGCTGAAATTGTAAAAGCCCTTAAGTCAGAAAAACTATGCAACCATTTCTGCGAACCATCTTTATTAAGGGCAGTTACATACCCACCGGTCGGGGTATTTCCGAATAAATAGATTGCGCTATCTCCAACTAACATTCCGGCAATATCTTGATCCGCGGGAATCATTTTTACTACTGCTAATGGAGCAACTGGGGCCGCAATTAGCGGAGTATTAGAAACAATTAGTAAGGCGCTAAGTAATAACGCAATTTTTCGAAACATTTAAGCTAATTCGATCGAACGATCGCGCGCTGCTTTCATTGACTTTGCGACTAATTTTGAAAGCTCGCCTTCGGTAAAAGAATTCAAGGCAGCCGCAGTGGTGCCATTAGGGCTAGTTACATTTTCGCGAAGTTCGGTTGCGGTTTTGCCACTTTCAGCTAAAAGTTTAGCTGCGCCGACTAAAGTTTGAACTGTTAATTGAGTAGCAACTTCGGAACTTAAACCAAGTTCTTTTGCGCCTGCAACCATAGCTTCGACAAAAGCAAAGAAATACGCTGGGCCAGAGCCACTGGTAGCCGTAACGGCATCTTGTAACTCTTCGGCGACTTCAACAACTTGACCCGACTTGGCTAGAAACCCAGCTACGAATTTGTGTTGAGCAGGTGTTACGCCCGCGCCAAGTGACATAGCGGCCATGCCGGCACCAACCATAGTTGCGGTATTTGGCATTACGCGAATAACCGAGTTAGGTTTTCCTAAGTTATTAGTAATGAAATCTATTTTCTTGCCAGCTGCAAAACTAACTACAACTGCAGCCGGGTTAATTGCGGTACCGACTTCGGCTAAAACTGAGGCCATATCTTGTGGCTTAACGACTAAGAGAACAGCGTCGGCATCGCGCACGCTATCTGCAATTTCAGCAATCGAAATTGCATATCGGCTGGTTAGTTCAGCTGCGCGTTCGGCCCGCTTCTCGCAAACCGCAATATTGGCAGGGGTTTCACCATATGCAATCAGGCCAGCGATTAACGCTTCGCCCATATTTCCAGCACCTATTACCGCGGTTTTCATCTCGCAATCGTACCTGTTCGCGATGTGCGCTTTTTGGTAATTACGCATAGGCTCAACCTCTATGTCCGAAGTTAAAGCAGGTTTTGCGCGCGATTGGGTCGAGTTTATTGACCCGAACGATGACGAAGAGATCTTTAAGTGCGATCTCACTTGGCTAACTTCACACTGGACCTGTATTTATGGCGATGGTTGTAAAGGTGTATTTGCTGATCGTCCAAATGATGGCTGCTGTACTGAAGGCGCCATGTATTCCGATGCCGAAGACGAAGCACGTACACAACGCGCCGCTGCTTTATTAACTCGAGATATGTGGCAGTACTTCGATGAAGCTCAACCTAAAACCCCAGGTGGTTTGTTACAGATTTCTGAGACCGATGAAGATAACGAACGCAAAACCCGAGTAGTTGAAGAATCTTGTGTCTTCTTAAACCGTAAAGGTTACGAAGCTCCGGGCTTCACCGGATCTTTTGGTTGCGTACTACATCATTTAGCGCAAAAAGAAAATAAACATTTTGTTGATACTAAGCCAGATGTTTGTTGGCAATTACCGATGCGTCGATCTTTTGAATCACGCGAAGTTGGCGAGCGAACCTATTCAGTTACCGTGCTGGGCGAATATGAGCGACTTGCTTGGGGCGATGGCGGCGAAGATTTTGATTGGTACTGCACTAGTAACTCAGATGCCCATGTCGGAACCCAACCGGTTTATCTCTCTAATCGTGCAGAGTTAGTTGCTCTCATGGGGCAACCTGCCTACGACATTCTGGCCAAGCTCTGCGATGCACGTGTTGAAGGAATTAGAGCGGCGCAAGCACGTTCATTACCGCTATTCGTTATTCAACATCCAGCAACTTTGTTGGCGCAGAAAGAAAAAAGTCAGTCCTAGCATCTAGGGTTTAGTTATGGCCAAGGTAGAAAAAGACCCCTTCAAGTGCGCCGAATGTGGCTGGACTTCGCAGAAATGGGTTGGCCGCTGCGGTGAATGTCAGGCTTGGGGCAGCGTTGAAGAAATTGCCGCACCTAAAAAACTTTCGCTAGTTGCTGGTCGCGTAACACATTCAGCAACTCCAATTGGTGATGTTGATTTATCTGCTGCCAGTGCCAAACCAACTGGGGTATCTGAACTCGATCGCGTACTAGGTGGTGGCTTAGTTCCCGGAGCCGCAATTTTATTAGCTGGCGAACCTGGTGTCGGAAAATCAACCCTCTTGCTTTCAGTTGCAGCACAGACCGCAAAAAATAATATTCCAGCCCTTTACATAAGTGGTGAAGAATCTGCGTCCCAAGTTCGTTTGCGTGCCGAACGCATTAATGCCATTGATCCAAAGTTATGGCTTGCCTCTGAAACTGATTTAGGCGCTGTAATCACACATATTGATGAAGTTAAACCACAACTATTGATTATCGATTCAATTCAAACTATTGGTTCGAGTGCTGCCGATGGTGCACCTGGTGGCGTAACGCAAGTGCGCGAAGTTGCCGGCGCACTTATTCGTATCTGTAAAGATCGCGATATTACTTTGCTGCTAGTTGGCCATGTAACTAAAGATGGTTCAATTGCTGGCCCGCGCATGCTCGAACATATTGTTGATGTAGTTTTGCAATTCGAAGGCGAACGTCACTCCCGATTGCGTTTAATCCGTGCAATAAAGAATCGTTTTGGAGCAAGCGATGAAGTCGGTTGTTTCGATTTAAGCGATACTGGCATTGAAAGTGTTCTCGATCCAACTGGTTTATTTACTTCACGTCATGCCGAACCAGTTCCTGGTACTTGCGTAACCGTTACGCTCGAAGGTCGCCGGCCACTCTTGGCTGAAATTCAGGCGTTAGTTTCACAAGGACGCGAAAATGATTTCGGAAATGCCCGTCGCGTGACCAGCGGGCTAGATTCAGCTCGCACTTCGATGACGCTTGCAGTGTTAGAACTTCGCGCAAATGTGCGCATAGGTGGTCGCGATGTCTATGCCGCCACAGTCGGTGGCATGAAAATGTCCGAGCCTGCCGCTGATTTAGCACTTGCGCTAGCCGTAGCATCAGCGGCTAAAGCCCTTGCTTTACCTGCTGATTTAGTGGCAATTGGCGAAGTCGGGCTTGCTGGTGAAATCCGCAAAGTCAGCGGTGTATCGCGCCGGTTAGCCGAAGCCCATCGCTTAGGTTTCAAGCGCGCGCTTGTGCCAGTTGGTTCCGACGTGAAAATTGCCGGCATGGAGATTTACGAAGTTTCTAGGTTAGATCAAGCGCTGCAGCGCGTAAAAATAGCTGAGTAGCTAAATGTCTTGGGCTAATTCAGCTGCACGCTGAGCGATATCGCAATCAGAAATACTAATTCGCTCACTAAAGAACGAATGAAGAGCTTTCGCCATAAACGAACCTTCTTGGCAGACTCCCCCGGCTATCACAATGCGCGGCGCATTATCTATTTGAGTATCGAGCTGATGCACCAAAGCAATTAAGAACTGACTTGCCTCGTAAATAATTCCTTGTGCATCAGCATTTCCAGAATCTGCGAGGTGACCTACAGTTGCAGCAAGTTTTGCGATCTCAGAACGTTCATTGGAATATACAAATTCTTTTATGCCATCCCAATTTGTGGCACCAATCTGCTTCAAGATCACGTCACTCAATGAATCCGGTTCAACTTCTTCACCAGTATCTAGCCCTGCTAACACCCAGCGAATTGATTCACGACCAATCCAAAATGCCGCACCTTCATCGCCTAACAAATATCCCCAGCCACCGGCGCGAACTGGGCCAGCTTCATCGTCGATATACATTGCAATCGAACCGGTACCGGCGTAGAGCAAAATTCCTTCGCCAACTTCAAAGTTTGCGTAGTACGCTAACTCAATGTCATGGACGATGCGAACTTTTGCATTTGGGAAATAATTGTGAAAAATCTGGCCTAGCCGATCAGTTGCGCTATCTTCAGAGGCAGCGCCAGTAATGCCAGCAAATACACCTTTGATATCAGCGCCATTTACTGCCGCCGATATTTCGGTCAAAACCTCGTTAACGCGATTTTCAGATTCGCTTCGGTAAATATGTCCATCCATTGCCGCACATTTACCAGAAGCCACAATCTGTGCACCGTCATATAAAGCCCATTTTGTAGCGGTCGCACCAGCGTCTATTCCTAAGTAGCTCATACCCCTAGCCTTTCACAGCTCCGGCAGTAAGTCCCTTAATAAATTGTTCCGAGAGCAACAGGTACAAAATGATCAGTGGTAATGCCGCCATGGTTAGGCCAGCGAAGAGCACGCCCCATTGCGAGGAATACTCACCAAAGAAGACTGTTAGACCTTGCATAATCGTCTTTTTCTCAGGACTTTGTAGGAATACCAGCGGCAAGAAGAAGTCATTCCAGATCGGAATCGCTGAATAAATCGCCACGATTGCCAAACCTGGTCGCACCAATGGCGCTAGAACTAATCGCAGTAGCTGAAATTCAGAAGCCCCATCGATACGAGCGGCGCTATCAATATCGGCAGGCAGTGATCTAAAGAAACCAGCCATGATAAAAATTGCGGCAGGTAATGCACCCGATGCGTAAACCAGAATTAAGCCAATATGT